>JAAZXZ010000095.1 GCA_014239895.1 Flavobacteriaceae bacterium | reverse complement strand
TTTTTAGATTCCTGTAATATCCTGTTTAATACTACGAGCATCCATGACGGAACTCCTGCAAGACTAGTAACATTTTCTGGGATAGTTTCATTAATAATTGCTTTTATTTTATTTTCCCAGTCATGAATTAATGTTGTTTTACTACTAGGAGTACTACCAAATTCAAGCCATAAAGGCATGTTCTCAATTAAAATTGCTGAAAGATCTCCATAATAGGTTCCATTTTTTTCATAAGGAGATTTACTTCCACCAAGCCTTAAACTTTTTCCTGTAAATAACATTGAGTCTTCATTATTGTTTAGGTACAAGCATAAAAGATCTTTGCCTGCTGCATAGTGACATTCATCTAAGGATTCTTGACTAACAGGGATAAATTTACTTTTAGAATTTGTAGTACCACTAGATTGAGCAAACCACTTAATTTTACTTGGCCAAAAAATATTATTTTCTCCTTTTCTTGCTCTATCTATCTTATCTGAAAAATCTTCATATTTGAATACAGGGACTCTATTAGAAAAATCATGATAATTCTTAATAGAATTAAAATCATACTGTTTTCCTATTAATGTGTCTTTTGCCGTATTTACAAGATTTAATAAAACATCATTTTGAACTTCATTAGGGTATTTAATAAATAATTCAATTTGATGAGATCTCTTTTTTAAAAACCAGGATGCAATTGAATTTATAAATGGATTTGACACTTTTTTTCTTACTTTTATTCAACTAAATTTAGCGAATTTTCATGCATTTTCAAGGCGTAATAAAAAAAATGATTTCTGAATTTGATAATCCTGTAAGGTATTATTTGAATTTTGAAGATGATATGCTATGCATGAATCAATTATTAAATAGAGAAATAAAAATAAAGTTTATAGGTTATCAATGTCTGTCATGCAATTCAGATATTGAAATATACAGACAGGGGTTTTGTAAAAATTGTTTCTTTGATGTACCACAGGCTGCTGATTGGATAATTAAGCCTGAATTGAGTAAGGCTCATTTAAATATTGAAGAACGAGATCTTAATTATGAAAAAGAAATTCAACTTCAGCCTCATATTGTATATTTAGCTAATACAGGAAATATAAAGGTTGGAGTGACAAGAAAAAGTCAGACGCCATATAGATGGATTGATCAAGGAGCACATCAGGCTATTGAAATTTTAGAAGTTCCGAATAGATATCTAGCAGGTGTTGCTGAGATATCAATCAAAAAATATATTTCTGATAAAACAAATTGGCGAAAGATGCTAATTAATAAAAAAACAAGTGAGAATATATTAAATTATAAAAGTCAAGCTAAAAACTTCATTCCAAATACCCTAATACATTACTTTATAGAAAAGGATAAGATAATTGATATAAATTTCCCAATACTAGAATCCCCATCTAAGCCAGAATCTTTGAAATTGAAAAATGATCAAGTTATTAAAGGAGTTTTAAAAGGTATTAAAGGGCAATATTTAATATTTGAAGAAAATAAAGTTTTGAATGTTAGAGCACATGAGGGGTATTTAATCCAAATTTCTCTCTAATCAATATTGATTTCTTCATTTATTTTTAGATTAAACCTTCTTCTAAACAAATAAACGCCTAGATATAAGAATGGCGTATCAATTATTGCAATGAGAACTTTAAATAGAAATCCTGAAATTAGCAAACCTAGAAACTGATCCCACATTAGAACATTTGACAAGCATAAAAGAAGAATAATTGTAAATGTGTCAATAAATTGTGAGAAAAATGTAGAAAAGTTATTCCTTAACCATAGCATTTTCCCTTTAGTTAGATTTTTCCAAAAATGATAGATTTGTATATCAATATATTGGGCAAACAAATAACTCATCATACTTGCAAATACAGCTATAGCTGTACTTCCAAAAACAGTGTTAAATAGTTCATCATTTATTGGTGATCCATTTATTGCAGGCACTGAATTGGCAACATATATAATTAATATTGAAAAAATTGAAGCAAAAATTCCTACAGTTACAATTGAATTAGCCTTTTTCTTTCCATAGATTTCACTTATTAAATCTGTTATTAAAAATGTTATTGGATAGGGAAGAATCCCAACTGATAATTCAAATAATTTTTCTCCAAAAATATTTATTTCAAAGGGATGCCAATAAAAGAATTTTTGAAAAATTAAATTTGAGACAACTAAAGATGTTATAAATAAGGATCCTAAAATCAAATATATATATTGAGCCAATAATTTATCTTGTTTTTTCATAAGTTTTATACAACCAAAGATAATAAATGAATTTCTTTTATTTAATTTGTTCATAGACTATGGATGATTACAAAAAAATACATATATCAATAGGATCAAATATTGAGAATAAATTAAAAAACCTTGAGAAAGCAATAGAATTAATTCATCTAAAGATAGCAGTTGTTGAATCTATCTCCAGTATTTATAAGACAGAATCAATAGGATTTAAAGGTGATGATTTTCTAAATATTTGTATTAGTATATTTTCAAATGAGACCCCCAGTTATATAATGCAAAATCTGTTAGATATTGAAGCAGATTTAGGAAGAGTAAGAACTAAAGAAAATACACCTGAGTCTAGAATTATAGATATAGATATCGTATTTATCGAAGATATGGTTATAGATTCTAGTTTGCTAAGGGTGCCTCATCCAAAAATGCAAAATAGAAAATTTGTACTAACACCATTATTAGAAATAGATCCAAAAATAAATCATCCAATTACTAAGGAAAGTATTCCAGAAATGTTAAGAAATTGCAAAGATACTAGTCAAGTTGAAAAAACTAATTTAAAAGTTTCTAATCCTAAGAATAACCTAAAAATAAGCAAGTATAAATATATTGCGATAGAGGGAAATATTGGAGCTGGTAAAACTAGCTTATCAAAAAAAATAGCAATTGATTTTAATTCAAAATTAATACTAGAAAGATTTGCAGACAACCCATTTCTGCCAAAATTCTATAATGATCCTGAGAGATATGCTTTTACCCTTGAGATGTCTTTTTTATCTGAAAGGTATCAGCAGATTTCAGAGGATTTATCTCAGTTAAATATTTTCAATGAGTTAATAATAAGTGATTATGATATTCACAAA
The DNA here is from genome assembly GCA_014239895.1 of Flavobacteriaceae bacterium. GTDB lineage: Bacteria > Bacteroidota > Bacteroidia > Flavobacteriales > Flavobacteriaceae. The sequence goes on along the minus strand of JAAZXZ010000095.1, from coordinate 12,852 downwards.
TCACTAATTTTTTCGAAAGTAAATTTAAATGTAGACGAATTCTCTTTATACAGAAAACTTTTTTATGACATGTATAAGGAAACTCTTAAGCCAGACTTATTTGTCTTTCTAAATCAAGATATACCTCGGCTACGGAAGAATATTAGTAGCAGAGGAAGAGACTATGAAAATAAAATTAGTAATGAATATCTTTCAAAAATAAATTCAGAGTATTTTGAATTTTTTAAGTCTAGGCCAGATCTTAACATTAAGATAATAGATATAACAAACTTAGATTTCGTTGAGAATAGATTGGATTACTTATCTATTTTAGATGAAATAACTAGTTGATTTTATTATAAATATCCCATAAAACAATTCCAACTGATACTGATATATTAAATGAGTGCTTAGTACCATACTGGGGAATTTCAATAACTTCATCACTTGCATTAATTACTTTTTGAGAAACACCATTGATCTCATTCCCAAAAACAAATGCGTAATTTGCATTTTTCTCATACTTAAAATTATTAAGAGTTGTTGCATTTTCTGCTTGTTCAACTGAAATTATCTTCAAACCAGTTTTCTTTAATGAATCTATCAGGCCTATAATATTGTTATGATATTCCCAGTTAACTGAATCAGTACTCCCCAATGCTGTCTTATGAATATCTTTATTTGGAGGTTTTGCAGTTATTCCGCATAAATAAATTTTATCTACAAGAAAGGCATCAGCACTTCTAAATATGCTCCCAATATTATTTAGGCTTCTAATGTCATCAAGAACAATTGAAATAGGGGTTTTCTTAGAGCTTTTAAATTCTTCAATTGATAATCTATTAAGTTCTAGATTTTTTAATTTTCTCATTTTTAATTATTTCTAATAATCAGTTTTTAAAAAAACAAATATTGGTTACATTAGCAAGGGCTATATTTAAGTAAAAATAATATTAATTAATAAGATTTTCTTGCAAAAAATTGTAAAAAAAGTAACTCCATTAATGAAGCAATACAATGCTATTAAGGTTAAACACCCTGATGCTATTTTGTTGTTTAGGGTAGGAGATTTTTATGAAACTTTTGGAGAGGATGCTATTAAAACATCAAAAATATTAGATATTATTTTAACAAAAAGAGGCGCTGGGAGTCAAAGTGAAACTGAGCTTGCAGGATTTCCTCACCATTCTTTAAACAACTATTTGCCAAAACTAATTAAGGCAGGGAACAGGGTTGCTATATGTGATCAACTTGAGGATCCTAAGCTTACAAAAACTATTGTAAAGCGAGGAGTAACCGAGTTGGTAACACCTGGATTAGCAACAATTGACGGGGTATTAAATCCAAAGACAAATAATTTCCTAGCATCTGTATATCTTGGCAACAATATAGGTGTGTCTTTTTTAGATATATCTACAGGAGAATTTCTAATTGCTGAGGGTTCAATTGATTATGTAAAAAAATTATTAGAAAACTTTGACCCTAGTGAGATACTTATTTCAAAACAGAAGAAATTAAATTTTTTATCAAAATTTAACAATAATTTTCAATTGTTTTTTCTAGAGGACTGGGTCTATCAATATGATTTTGCAATAGAATCTCTGTGTAATCATTTCAACACAAAATCATTAAAAGGTTTTGGTGTTGAAAAACTAAAAGATGGGCTTGTCTCTGCTGGAGCTATAATGCATTATTTGAATGAAACCCAGCACCAGAAAATCAATCATATTACTTCTATAAACAGAATTCCAAAGGATGATTATATATGGATGGATGGATTTACAATTAAAAATTTAGAAATTTTCCATTCATTTTCTAGGGAAGGCAAAAGTTTAATCGATGTAATTGATAAAACTATTTCCCCTATGGGAGGTAGACTTCTTAAGAGATGGGTCGCTTTACCATCAAAGAATATTAAATTAATTCGAAACAGACACTTGACAGTTAAATATTTAATAGATAATGAAACGGCATTAAGTAGTATACAAGAAAATATTAAGGAAATTGGAGATTTAGAGAGATTAATTTCAAAGGTTGCTACGGGTAAAATAAATCCAAGAGAAGTTATTCAATTAAAAAATTCGCTAGCAGCAATAGAACCTATTAAAAAATTATTAAAAAAATCAAAAGCAAAATCTTTAAAGGAACTATCAAATTCTTTGGATAATTGTAATCAACTAAGGAAACTTATTGAAAGGACATTAAATGAAGAAGCTCCAGTTAGTATTTTAAAAGGAAATTCTATTTCTTCAAATTTTTCTAAAGAATTAGAAGATTTGCGTGGTATAGCGTTTTCAAGTAAAGATTTTTTAGATAAAATGTTGCAAGAGCAAAGTGAAATTACAGGAATACCTTCATTAAAGATTTCTTCTAATAATGTTTTTGGCTATTACATTGAAGTCAGAAATACTCATAAGGATAAAGTCCCAGAACAGTGGATAAGAAAACAAACTTTAGTCAATGCTGAGCGTTATATTACTGATGATTTAAAAGAATATGAATCTAAAATTTTAGTTGCAGAGGAAGGAATATTAGAACTTGAAATAGAGATTTTTCAGCAGCTGATCAGTAATATGTACAAATATATTAAGATAGTTCAAAATAATGCATCAATCATTTCTCAACTAGATTGTTTCTCATCATTTGCTCAAACTGCTAAAGAAAACAATTATTGTATGCCAGAGTTAGATGAATCATATGAGATAAATATATCTCAGGGAAGGCATGCAGTTATAGAAAAACAATTAGCTGCTGAAAACCCTTATGTAGCAAATGATTTATTTTTAGATAGAGAAAAGCAACAGATAATTATGATAACAGGCCCAAACATGTCTGGAAAGTCTGCTCTTTTAAGACAAACCGCAATTATAATTATTATGGCTCAGATAGGATCTTTTGTTCCTGCAGAAAATTTAAAAATGGGAATAATTGATAAAATTTTTACTAGAGTTGGCGCTAGCGATAATATATCTATGGGAGAATCTACTTTTATGGTAGAGATGAATGAGGCAGCTACAATTCTTAATAATATTTCTGATAGAAGTCTAATACTCCTTGATGAAATTGGTAGAGGGACTAGTACATATGATGGAATTTCAATAGCTTGGGCTATTAGTGAATTTATTCATGATCATTCAACTAAAGCAAAAACTCTTTTTGCAACACATTATCACGAGCTTAATGAAATGACTTTATCATATGATAGAATCAAAAACTTCAATGTTTCTATAAAAGAAGAAAAAAATGATGTTTTATTTTTAAGAAAGTTAATTCCTGGAGGAAGTGAACATAGTTTTGGCATACACGTTGCAAAAATGGCTGGAATGCCAAGAAAAGTTTTAAATAAGGCTAATTCTATATTGAAAAAACTAGAAAAATCTCATTCTAACGAACAGCTTAATAAAGAAATAAAATCAATTAAGGATGATATTCAATTAGAATTTTTTAAACTGGATGATCCAGCTTTAGAGGAGATAAAAGAGGAGTTGTTAGATATTGATATTAATTCAATGACTCCTATGGATGCATTATTGAAATTAAGTGAAATAAAAAGGAAAATTACAGATTCACAAGACTAGAAAAATACAATCGTTTTTTTAAAATTCCCTTTGCTTTTACCTAAATTGTTATAAATTTGCATCCGCACTGAGACAGTGTACGTTCATTTAAATAATGCGAAAGTAGCTCAGGGGTAGAGCATCACCTTGCCAAGGTGAGGGTCGCGGGTTCAAATCCCGTCTTTCGCTCCAGAAGATACTATTCTATATAATGCTGAAGTGGTGGAATTGGTAGACACGTTGGACTTAAAATCCAATGGATAGTAATATCCGTGCGGGTTCAAGTCCCGCCTTCAGTACTTGAAAGGAGATGTTCGAAAGTTCATCTCCTTTTTTATTTAAAATCATCATATGTCTCATGTTAACTTAATTAATGTGTTTCATTATATCAATAGCAGCTCGTGACCCTTCAATAAGCGCCAGAGTGTGCGACATATAACCGCTGAGTTCTGAATGACCAAATTGAATTCGTCCAAATCCTTTTCTTACAATCTCTTTAGGTGCTTCCTCACCGTTTATACCAAAATGAAATCCTGGTTGTGGCGATATATAAGCGTGCCCCCAACGATTTAAAACAATACCTGCAATATCACGCTCAGCATTAAACCCATATTCTGCAAACATTTCGGTCATTTGTTCAACGACTTCTTGCTCGTATTGCGCATAGGATTTTCTAAGTAGTTCCGCTCGTCCTAGTACGCCTTGCACCTTAATGGGGTAACCCGGGTTGTTAAATGGCACATAAAAGGTGATAACTGCTGGTTTTTCCGGGTCAAAAGGCTGGGTTAGCTCACCAGTAATCATGGGTCTGCGAATTGAAAAAAAACGCCCAAACCCTTTGAACCATCTACCTGATGAAATGCCAAGCTTATCTAGAAAGCGCCAATTGCGTACTGCGACATTAACTACAAGAATAGGTGAATGATGAAATTGGCTATAAGCCGTTTTAATAGAATCTGGTATATCACTGACAATATTCTGCGCTACCCATCCACCAATTCCCAGTACCACGGTTTTTGCTTTTATTTTCTTAATCCTACCATCAATATGGTAGCATACGTTTACATAGTCTGCATTCTTGGCTAACCCCTCATGACTTACATCTATTGCTGTAGCATTTAAACGCATGCGGATTGAGTTCTCAGTGTTATCCAAAGCTGAAAAATTGATGGGATTAAAAAGAATCTCTTCAAATGATTTTCCACCTTTTATGCTTTTTGGAATGAGATATTTTATAATATACCTAAAAATACCAGAATTACCTCCCGGAAAACTGTAGGCACCCACATCATGATCGTTTTTACTTTTATCGTAAGTATAGCGTGCTTGTGTCCCTGGCATTTCAAGTAATTTAGCAGCATAGCCTGAGTATACATCAGCTCCTACTCCTCCCATAGAAATAGCTAGGATTGGATCAAAATACTCAGTTACCTCTGAGCTAAAACCCATGACTTTTTCTAATAGATCTTTATAGGACATGCTGTCTAGCCATTGGTCTAAATCTGCACCCGTATAGTAATCCTTTTTGTCGTCAAAAGCACGATTCAATTCTGCTTTGAATTTGTCGGACCATGGCAATCGAGCTAACTTATCGGCTCTCGGATTTATAACCCAAGGTGTTTTGGAATCCTTACCCATAAAATAACCAGTGTCATAACGCTCTTCTTCCCAAAACACACCGTAATAGTTTTCGAGTGGAGCACGTACTTTAGTTTTTTTTGGATCTTGTTTAACAAAATCATAATCAAATGGGAGACCGGTATCTCTATAAATATTGGCAATCAACCCGCCACTGTCTTTGAGTGGTGGTCCAAAATCGTTAGACCCTTGGGGACCATATAATTTGTATCCATCTACTTCAAATTCATTTTGTTTTGCTTCACCACCAAAAACCGGATGGTTTTCCAGAATGAGACATTTTTTAGTGTTACCATATTTTTTATAAAATTCGTAGGCAGCTCCAATACCAGAAAATCCCCCACCAATGATGACCATGTCGTATTCTTCACCAGTTTCCTCTGCGTCTGCACGCATTTTATTGGTAAACCCGTCTCTTATTAAATGGGCTGCGTCTCTGGTGGAAGCTACATTGCCATTAGAAATGGCATAATCACCTATTCCGCCGTAACCGGTCCAGGAATCATTAATCACACCATGTGGATCCTTAGACACTGTATTTATTACATCTTTGTATGAGTATAGAAGTGCAGCTCCAACTCCAACTAAGGTGCCGCCTATAAAATCCCTACGACTAATATTAGCATTAAGTTTTATTTTTTTCTTTTTTTTTGCCATCTTATATTTTTTGATAACAGATTTTAAAACAACACATATTAACTTCCTCGAAAAGTGATATTGTTTATTTTGAAACCTGAAAAGCTATGGAGCTATTAGGTTGTGGAAACGAAGATAGTAAAAGTAGGAGGATTTTTACGTGAGAAAACTGAGGGAGGCCGTATCAAGAATATGAGGTGCCAAAAACATGTTTATTTTGTAACTATTTTTTAGTTTTTTATAAAGAATTAAAATCTATTTCTTCTTCTTTTCTTTCTTGAATTACCACTTGATTTGAAATCCCTATCAGATTTTCCTCTTCTTTTGTTTTTTGAAGAACGTGATCTATTTCTCTTTTGTTTAGAAGGTCGTGCTTCTATTTTATCATCAGTTTCTTCTATAGATAAATCATTTCCTCTAAAATTAATTTTTTTAATTCCTTTACTTAAATCAGTACTTAGACTTTTATCCATCTCAAATATTGTATGATCTCCTCTAATATCTATTTTTCCAATTTCAATTTGATTAGATTTCATTACTCTATTTATTAATGAAATTAATTCTATAGGAGTGACACCTTTCTTCCTCCCAATGTTAATTGAATAATTAACGAAGGAATTTCTATTTGACCTCCCATTTTTAAATTTTGAATCTGATCTACTTTTTACTCCTTTATTATTTATATTATTTGAACCCTTATAATATTCTAAAAACCTATTAAATTCTGCTGAAACAAAATGTTTAATCAAATCTTCTCTACTAAGCCATTCAAGTTTTTTATATATATCATCTAAATATGGTTCAATTTGTTTATCATCAACCTTAACCTTTTCAATTTTTTCAATCAATTTAAAAAGTTGTATAGAGCAAATATCTTTTCCTGTAGGAACTTCTTTTTTTAAAAATTTAATCTGACTCTTATTTTCAATTGATTTAATTTTTCTACTTTCTCTGCTATTGCTAATGGCAATAGAAATTCCGTTTTTACCAGCTCTCCCAGTTCGCCCGCTTCTATGAGTATATATTTCAGGATCATCTGGAAGAGAATAATTAATTATATGAGTTAAATCCTCAACATCTAACCCTCTTGCTGCAACATCTGTGGCAATAAGCATTTGTAATGATTTATCTCTAAACCTAGACATTACTTCATCTCTTTGACCCTGGGAAAGATCGCCATGAATAGCATCTGCATTATAACCATCATTAATAAATTTTTTTGTTATTTCTTTTGTTTGACGTCTTGTTCTACAGAACACTATTCCATAAATATTTGGATTATAATCTGCTATTCTTTTTAAAGCATCATACTTATGCCTAGAGCTAACATCATAAATATGGTGTTCAACATTTTTAGCTGCAGAATTTACTTTTGCTACAGCAATCTCTTTTGCATCCTTCATATACTTTTTAGAAATTGACAGTACTTCTTTTGACATAGTGGCTGAAAATAACATCGTTTGCCTATTATTAGATGTTCTATCTAAGATAAAGTCTAAATCATCTTTAAACCCCATACTTAACATTTCATCTGCTTCATCTAAAACAACTTTATTAACTATATCTAGTTTTAATATTTTACGTTTAATTAGATCTTTAGTTCTACCGGGTGTTCCTACTATTATTTGAACACCTTTTTTAATTGATTTTATCTGATTTTCTATATTGGTTCCACCATATACAGGTAATATTTTAACATAATCAAGATATTTAGAATAAGCCGTAAGATCTTTAGCAATTTGAATACATAATTCTCTTGTTGGGCATAATACTATTGCTTGTACGTGTTTTATTTTTGGATTTGTCTGTTGAATAATAGGTAATCCAAAAGCAGCTGTTTTACCTGTACCAGTTTGAGCTAGTGATATTAAATCTTGATGGCTTGTTAGAAGATAAGGTATAGATTCTTTTTGAATAGGAGTAGGGGCTTCAAATCCCATTTCTCGAATAGATTTAAGTAGTTCTTTATTGACACCTATATCTTTAAAATTTGCCATGTTTTTATTAAAGGGTGCAAATGTCGACTATTTAATTGGTTATTATCTAATATATATTATTTTTTAATAAGTTTTTGAGTGTATGAATTATTGATTTGCATAAAATATATGCCAGCATTTAATTTGGATATATTTAATTCTTGTGAAGAATAATTATTATGTTCAACAACTATGCGCCCCTTAATATCATATATGATTAAATCAAATGGTTCACTGTAATTATTAAATAAAATTATTCCCTCTGTTGGGTTTGGATAAAAATTTAGTTTGTTTTGATCAACGGAATTTAAACCTAGGGCAGCATCCGTTATCTTGTAAATACTACCATATATAGAAGCTACATATAGCTCTCCATCTATATCCTCTCCAAAAGTTACCCAAGATCCAGTCGCATTTGGACTATCTAAATACATGTCCCAAGAGTCTGAGCTAGAATTATATGAAAGCATACCAATTTCTTGGCTACAATAATCGGCAAAGAAATATACCCCATTCATTCCACTAATTTGACTTCCCCTATAAATATACCCTCCAGTTATTGAACATTTATAGTCCCCGCTATTGTTATGTGAATATTCGCCAACGGGAAATGTTAATGTACTTGTATCAGGACAATTAGAGCTTGTATTAAATGCATGATTTCCCTCATAACATCTCCAACCGTAGTTTAATCCTCCAGGATCATTTGTAACTAAGTTAATTTCTTCCCATGTATATTGCCCTACATCAGCAATCCATAAATCTCCATTAGTATCAAAGGAGAATTTCCAAGGATTTCTTAGACCACTTGCCCATATTTCATCTCCATATGGATTATCATTTGGGACGGCATATGGAGAGCCATTATCAACATCTATTCTAAGCATTTTTCCTAAAAGAGAATTTAGGTTTTGAGAATAATTTTGCGGATCACCACCACTTCCTCCATCTCCCATGCCTATATACAAATATCCGTCAGGGCCAAAATTAATACAACCGCCATTATGGTTACTATATGGCTGATCAATAGTTAAAAGTATTGTTTCATTGGTATTTGCTATATCAGGGTTTGAACTTACACTATACTTGGCAATAACTGTATCACCGCTGTTATTTGTATAGTTAACGAAGAAATATGGAGTTGAAGGATAATTTGGATGAAATGCCAATCCCAAAAGACCTCTTTCTCCACCAAAACCGACTTTGCTTTGAATGTCTAAAAAAGGAGTTGAGTTAACGGTTCCATTTGAATTTAATATTTTTATTTCTCCAGGTTGCTCAACAATAAATAGTCTATCATCCCCTGCATGCTTAATTTCAACGGGATCATCAAATGATGGCCCAAAACTCTCTAGAGTAACATTTTGAGAATAGATATTATTAAATAATAATAGTATGAAAAGAATTAAGATTTTTTTCATTTTTCCATTTATAAATAGTTCATAATTTTATTGGTTGCTCCTTTATTATCCAAAACAAAATTAGAATTTATTAGACCAATTTCATTAGCTGCTAATTTATTTTCAGATAAGTAGTCTATACGATCTTTAAATTCTTGATCATTTTTAATACTAAACATTCCTCCAAGTTCAATCATTTGTTTTGCTTCTGAGAATGTAGAGTAATTTTTGCCAATTATAATTGGAACTCCATAAATGGCAGCCTCTAATGTGTTATGTAAACCAGAAGTGCCCATTCCACCACCAATATATGTAATGTCTGCATATTTATATAATCTTGCCAGGATTCCAACATTATCAATTATAAGCACATTGCTATTATTATTCTTTTTAGAAAACTCTGAATATAATTTTGAAGGCTGTGATATTGAATCTCTTAACTTACTAATTTTTTGTTTATTTATTTCATGTGGAACAAGAATGAACTTAAGATCTTGTTTACATGTATTAATATAATTAACTAATATTTTTTCATCTTCCTCCCAAATACTTCCAGCAACTAGGCATAATTTATTTCCTTTAAATTCTTCCATGAACTCTATAGATTCATCTTGATTCATTATCTCATATGCTCTATCAAATCGAGTGTCTCCGCATAGATATGTATTATTATGTCCAAGGTTTTTTATTATATGTTTTGATTCTTCATTTTGGACTAAAACATAATCAAATTTTAAAATGCTATTAGCCAATAAGTTAAAAGGCCATGAAAATTTAAGCTGTCCTTCTCTAAATATTCCACATATCAGTGCAGACTTAATATTATATTTTTTAATATATTTTATATAGTTTGGCCAGATTTCATTTTTTACAAAAACTACTAGTTTTGGTTTTATGGTAGTTATAAATTTTTTAGCATTTCTATTTGAATCAATGGGAAGATAAATAACTAAATCTGCAATGCTAGATGCTTTTTTCACTTCATATCCAGAAGGGGATAAGAAGGTTAATATAATTTTATGATCATTATATTTTTCTTTAAGTTTTTTAAAAACTGGCATCCCTTGCTCATATTCACCCAAGGATGAACAATGTACCCAAATGACCTTATCATTTTCATTAATTAGGGATTGAATTTTATTAAAAGATTCCTTTCTCCCAATTAATCCAAGTCTAATTTTTCTATTAAATCTAGATAAGATTCTAATAAAAATTTCTGTTATGTTAACTAATAAATTATAAATAATCTTAATTATATTTTCAGCTAAAGTACATTACTTAATATAAATATTTAATTTTTATATTAAAATAATCATCTAAAATAAATTCCTATATTAGTTAATTCATACTAATTAAAAAAAATAAAAATGACAAGGATTGCAACCATATGTTTAGCTTTATTTACCACAGTGTTATTTTCTCAAAACACATATATTCAATGCGGTAAGTTAATTGATACTAAAAAAGGAAAAGTCTATAGCAATAAAACAATTATAGTGTCTAAGGATAGAATTGTTGAGATTAAAAATGGTCACGTAACTTCAACTGATTCAGCTGATATTACAATTGATTTAACAAATGCTACAGTAATGCCTGGATTTATAGATATGCACGTGCATATTGAAAGCGAGTATAACCCTCAAAAATATTTAAATGCGTTTACTGCTAATGATGCTGATCTTGCTTTTAATTCACTTGAATATGCAAAAATTACATTGATGTCAGGATTTACAACAGTTAGAGATTTAGGTGGATCAGGGGTAAATATATCATTAAGAAACGCAATTGAAAAAGGGAAGGTTGTTGGCCCAAGAATTTTTACTGCAGGTAAAGGAATAGGAACAACAGGAGGTCATGCAGATCCAACAAATGGAAGAAAAAAATCTATGCAAGGTGACCCTGGCCCAAAGGAAGGTGTAATCAATAGTGTTGATGATGCTAAAAAAGCTGTAAGGCAACGATATAAGGATGGAGCAGATAATATTAAAATCACTGCTACAGGCGGGGTGATGAGTATAGCAAAAAATGGCCAAAATCCTCAATTTACGTTAGAAGAAATTAAGTCAATCTGTGATACAGCTAAGGATTATGGTATGATTATCGCAGCTCATGCCCATGGAGATGAAGGAATTAGAAGAGCAATAATTGGAGGGGTAACAACTATTGAACATGGAACATTAATGAGTGAAAATAGTATGGAATTAATGAAGCAGTATGGAACTTACTATGTGCCTACAATTACTGCTGGAAAGGAAGTTGCAGAAAAAGCAAAAATACCAGGATATTATGATGAGCTTGTCGTGCCAAAAGCATTGGCTATTGGTCCTAAAATTCAGTCCACTTTTAAAAAAGCTTATGCTAAAGGAGTAAAAATTGCTTTTGGTACAGATGCGGGGGTTTTCCCTCATGGCAAAAATGCTAAGGAATTTGGATATATGAATGAAGTTGGAATGCCTGTAATGGAATGTCTACAATCGGCAACTGTTACTAATGCTAGTATTTTAGGTTATGCAGATGAATTAGGTCAAATAAGTTCAGGATTTATTGCTGATATTGTTGCAACAAATGACAATCCAATAGACAATATTTCAACTTTGGAAAATGTAATTTTTGTAATGAAAAATGGAATAGTATATAAAGACTAATCTATTTACTCCTAAAACTCATTAATAAGATCAGTATCATTCCAGTAGTAACTGACAAATCAGCTATATTAAAAATACCCGTTTTAAAGATTCCGCCAAGGTCAATAAAAAGGAAATCGGTTACTGATCCATAGAGAATTCTGTCGTAAATATTAGCAATTCCTCCTCCAATAATAAGGCAAAACCCAATTAGTGAAATTTTATCAATTTGTTTATCTCTGTAAACATAAACTATTATACATATTAATACAATTACGGGTAGAATAAGTAAAAAAATTGTTTTTATAAAAGGAGAAAAATCACTTCCCATTCCTAGAAATGCACCACTATTTTCAACATTTGTTAATATGAAATACTCGCCTATTAATTTAACTTCTGAATATTGATCCACATTATTTCGAATCAAAGTTTTACTAAGTTGATCCAATAAGACACTTACAGTAATAAGAATAGTAATTGAAATATTTCTGTTTTCCCCTGTCATAATTAACTTGATAATGAAGATGCCTCTACATTACTATTGATTTTACGTGTTAATCCTTGCAACACTTTGCCTGGTCCCAGCTCAATAAAATTAGTTGCGCCGTCTGCTGCCATTTTTTGAATTGACTGTGTCCATTTTACCGGCGATGTTAGTTGAGCTATTAAATTTTCTTTTATTTTCATTTCATCTGAGACAGCAAATGATGTTACATTTTGATATATTGGACATATAGGCTTATTAAATGTGGCAGTGTTAATGGCATTTTCTAATTCCTGTTTTGCTTCTTCCATTAAGGGAGAATGGAAGGCTCCTCCAACTGGCAATACAAGAGCTCTTCTTGCCCCTTGTTCTTTTAATTTTTCACAAGCTAGATCGATGGCTTTAATTTCACCTGAAATCACTAATTGTCCTGGACAATTATAGTTTGCAGCTACCACGACACCTTCAGTCTCTTCACATATATTTTCTACCACACTATTCTCTAATGCAAGAACAGCAGCCATTGTTCCAGGATTATTATCACACGCCTTTTGCATA
>JAAZXZ010000106.1 GCA_014239895.1 Flavobacteriaceae bacterium | reverse complement strand
TCCTCCTTAATTAAGTCAACTATATCATCAATTGTAATTCTACCTAATAGCTTTTTTTTGTCGTCAACTACTGGAATTGCTCCCAAATCATATTTTTGCATAATGCTAGCAACATGCTCTCCTGTATCATTTACATTTACAAAATCAACTTTAGAAATATAAATTGACTTAACATTTGATTTTGGGTCTGCAACTAATAAATCTTTTAATGAAAGTCTTCCTAATAATGTATCATTATTATCAACTACATATACGGAATGTACTCTGGTAACTTCAGATGCCTGTGATCTCATTTCTTTAACACATCTTGTGACAGCCCAATTTTCATTAACCTTAATTAACTCTTTTGCCATTAATCCCCCAGCTGAATCATCATCATATTTAAGTAATTCCTTTATATCAGCCTTATGATCCTTATCTTCAATTTTTGAAATTACCTTTTTTTGTCTCTCTTCAGGTAATTCTGCAATTATATCTGTTGCATCATCAGTATCTAATTCCTCGACTTCTTCTGCAATTTCTTTAGTAGATAAATTTTTGAGAATTTTTTCTCTATAATCATCATCTAACTCCATTAAAATATCAGATGTTTCTTCACTATCTAATAGCTTAATAATATGTGTAGCTTGATCAAAGTGAAGTTCTTCTAATATCTCAGCTACATCAGCATGATGTAACTCATCAAATTTATTGCGTAATTTTTTCTCATCATTACTATCAACAAGATTAATTATCTCATTAATTAACTGATCAGTTATCTGGAATTTTTTATTTTGATCTTTTTCCCCCAAGAATTAAATTTTTAGTGTCAGAATCAATTAAATTAGTCAGTACAACAAAATTTTCAATAGACAATTGTTCTGGACGTAGATCAAAGATACTATCTTCTCTTAAATTATCACTTAAATTAAAAACTTTTAAGCTATTTCTTAGAGTTTTTCTTCGATGATTAAAAGCAGTTTTTACTATCTTAAAAAAAGAAATTTCATCACAGTCTAACTTATACTGCTTCTTTCTTATAAATCGAACAACTGCAGAGCTTACTTTCGGTTTAGGATAAAAAACATTAGGCGGTACAGTAAAAAGATAATTGGTAGAATAAAAAGCCTTAGAGTATACTGAAAGTATTCCATATTTTTTACTTCCAAAATCTTCACAAATTCTTTCAGCAACTTCCTTTTGAAACATTCCACAAAATTCTGGGATAATCGCTCTTGATTCTAAAATTTTAAAAACTATTTGAGAAGAAATATTATATGGAAAATTTCCAATTATAGCATAAGCCTTCCCATTAAATACATTATTTAAATTAATTTTTAAAAAATCTTCATTTATAATATTATTTCTTAAAGAAATTAAATTTTGATTTAAGTATTCAACAGATTCATTATCAATTTCAACTACTTTTAAATTTGTCTTTTTCTTAATTAATTCCCTTGTTAATATCCCAGTTCCTGGACCAATTTCTAGTAAATTATTGTATCCTTTATATGATATAGAATCAACAATTTTGACTGCTATATTCTTGTCATTTAGGAAATGTTGACCAAGACTTTTTTTGGGTTTAACATTTCGCATTGTATAAGATTAATTTATGATTGAAAAACCAGTATATGGAATCAATACTTCTGGCATTACTATCCCTTTTTCAGTTTGAAAATTTTCTATTATAGTAGCAAGAATTCTTGGTAAAGCTAAAGCACTTCCATTAAGAGTGTGTGCAAGTTGAATATTGCCGTCAGAATCTCGATATCTTAATTTAATCCTATTAGATTGATAAGATTCAAAATTTGATACAGAAGAAACTTCAAGCCATTTCTTTTGTGCTGCAGAATATACTTCAAAATCATATGTAAATGCAGATGCAAATCCCAAATCAGATCCGCATAATTTAAGAACTCTATAAGGCAACCCAAGTTTATCAATTATAGATTTCACGTGTTCAACCATTTCCTCTAATGCATGGTAAGATTTTTCAGGATGTTCAACTCTAAGAATTTCAACTTTATCAAACTGATGTAATCTGTTTAAACCTCTAACATGTGCTCCATAACTGCCAGCCTCTCTTCTAAAACATGGACTAAATGCAGTTATAGTCTTTGGGAGTTCATTTTCATTTAAAATTACATCCTTAAATATATTAGTTACAGGAACCTCAGCAGTTGGTATAAGATATAGATTGTCCTTCTCAATGTGATACATTTGACCTTCCTTGTCAGGAAGCTGACCAGCTCCAATTCCAGAATCTTCATTAACTAAATACGGAATCTGAACTTCATTATAACCAGCATCTATATTCATATCAAGGAAAAATGTAATCAAAGAACGCTGCAATTTTGCTCCCATTCCTTTATAGACTGGGAATCCAGAACCTGTAATTTTATTGCCAAGCTCAAAATCAATTATATCATATTTCTTTGCTAAATCCCAGTGTGGAAGTGCAGACGAATTTAACTTAGGTAAATCTCCACTGTTGTAAACTTGCACATTATCATCCTCACCTTTCCCGACTGGGATATCCTTGTTTGGAATATTAGGAATCTTATATAAAAGATCTAGTATTTTATCTTTAATGGAATTTAATTCAGAATTTAATTCCTTTGTAGCTTCCTTAAATTTTGCTGTCTTTTCTTTTATTTTATCAGCCCGATCTTTATTGCCAGACTTAATTAAGTTACCAATCTCCTTAGATAGTTTATTAGATTCAGAAAGAATATTTTCAAGTTCTAATTGAATTTTTTTTCTATGTGAATTATAATCTTCTAACTCACCAATAACTTTAGTTGCATCGAAGTTTCTTTTTGATAAAGCATTAATTACTTGCTTTTTATTCTCAATTATGTAAGATACCTTTAGCATTTTATATAAATTTAGTTAAATCTAAATTAATAATTAAAGTCTATTTTATTTCAATTTCGTTTTCTTCTAAATATTTAAAAGTAAAATCTTTATCTAATTCTAGTTGCTCTCTAAGTAATTCTGGAGAATTAAACTTTTTCTCATCCCTAATTCTCTTAATCAATTTAATTGTAATAGTCTTATCATAAATATCATAATCAAGGTCAAAAAAATGAACCTCAATAGATTGATTTTTGTCTGTAAAAGTTGGATTTTTTCCAATATTCATCATCCCATAATATACTTTAGAATCTATACTAGAAGCTACAATATAAACACCGTTATTAGGTATTAATTTATACTCATCCTTTATTTTGATATTTGCTGTTGGGAATCCTAGGAGTTTTCCTCTTCCCATACCCTTAATAACCCTTCCAGTTAAAACAAAATATTCATCTAAATATTTATTTACATAATCTATATTTCCTTCCTTAAGCAAATCTCTAATTTTGGTAGAGCTAATCGATATATCATTTATTTTCCTAGGCAATATTTCAGTTACTTCAAAATCATAAGTTTCTCCAAACTCCCTTAGTTGAATAATATTTGCATCTCTATTTCTTCCAAAACGATGATCATATCCTACAATTAAATGTTTTGCATTTAAGGTATTCACTAAAATATCTCTAACAAATTCTAAGGCTGTTAATCTAGAAAAATCCTTGGTAAACTCCTTAATTATAAAATAATCGATATTATATTTTTTTAATATCTCTACTTTTTCATCAATTGTATTTATAAGCTTAATATTCTTGTTGTTTTGCAAAACTATTTTTGGATGGGGAAAGAAACTTAAAACTATTGATTTTAGTTTTTTCTTATTAGAAATTTCCTGAAGCTTAAAAAGTATATCTTGATGGCCTATATGAATTCCATCAAATGTACCAACCGTTACAACTGAACCTTCTATACTATTATATTCTTTAAAACTTTTTGTTATCAATTTGTCTAACAACTATTTTTTTGAATTATAACTATTCATTGTAGAGTCAATTCCATTCATTACAAAAGAAATAATAACTTCACATATTTTTGGAAAAATTGAAAATAATTCCCTGTGTTCATCTTCATTCAATTTACCTAAAACAAAATCAATTTGATCGTAATTTTTATAATCACTTAAAATTCCTATTCTAAGTCTATTATATACTGTGGTGTCTAATGTATTTTCTATATCTAAAAGACCGTTATGCCCTCCACAACTGCCATTTGATCTTATCCTAAAATTACATAATGGTAAATTTAGGTCATCACTAATGACTAGCAAATTTTCAATTTCAATTTTTTCTTTGGAAAGCCAATATTTAACAGCCTTTCCGCTTAAATTCATATATGTATTTGGTTTTAGTAAAATAAATAATCTGCCTTTAGACTTAAATTTACAAATGCATCCATACTTTACATCCTCAAAAGAAAGATCATTGCTTTCTGCAAAATAATTTAGCGCCATGAAACCTATATTATGTCTTGTTTCAAAATACTGATCACCAACATTTCCTAAACCAACAATTAAATATTTTTTCATTAATAAATTTTAAATAATTAAGATATAGAATTAATACAAAAATAAAAAAGCATTCTGAGAAAATACAGAATGCTTTTTTATTATTGAACAATATATATTTTACTCTTTTGAATCTTTGGCTGGTTTAGACTTACCATCAGATTTAGAATCTCCATCAGTTTTAGAATCATCATCTGGTTTTTTACCATCATCTGATGACTTCCCATCCTTTGACTTATCACCATCTGTTGATTCTTCAGACTCTTCTCCTTCAGTTTCTTCATCTTCTTCATCTTCTTCAACTTCTTCAACTATTAAAGCTCTTGGAATTCTAACTTGACAAACAACAGTATTGTCAGGATGTAAAAAAGTATAAGATTCATTCTCTAACTCTGTTACATAAACTCTGTCTCCTATATTAAGATCAGCAATATCAATTTCTATATAGTCTGGAAGATTTGTAGGCAAAGCTTTAATTCTTAATTTTCTCTTATTTCTCTGTAAATTTCCGCCCAACTTTACTCCAATAGAATTACCAACTAATCTAACAGGAATATCCATTGCTATTTCCTTATTATCAAACAAGTGATAAAAATCAATATGAAGTACTTTATCCGTTACTGGGTGAAATTGAATATCCTGCAAAACTGCAGAATATTTTTCTTTATCGTCAAAAGCAATTACAGCTGTATACGCACTTGATGTGTAAATCAGTTTAGAGAATGCCAATTCTGGTGCTGAGAAATGCATTGGCCCATCTCCTCCGTATAATACGCAAGGAATCTGTCCAGCATTACGTAGGGCTTTTGAAGCTGATTTTCCCACGCTTTCTCTTTTAGATCCGTTGATTGTAATCGATTTCATTTTATTATTATTACATTATAAATTTTGAACTTATTGACTCGTTATTATGTACATTATGCATAACATCAGCAAATAAATCGGCGCAAGATAACACTTTAATTTTAGAATTTGATTTAATTTTTGGAACTGTATCCGTTACAATCAATTCCAAAAGTTTTGATTTTTCTATTTTCTCATATGCTTTCCCTGATAATATAGCATGAGTACATACGGCTCTTACGCTTTTTGCTCCTCTTTCAATAATTAAATCTCCCGCCTTTGCTAATGTACCTGCAGTATCAACCATGTCATCTATTAATACTACATTTTTACCAATAACATCACCAATTAATTCCATATGTGAAATAACATTGGCTTTTTTTCTTTGCTTATAACATACAACAACATCACTATTCAAAGCCTTAGCATAAGCGTAAGCCCTTTTAGATCCTCCCATGTCAGGAGAAGCAATACATAAATTATCTAATTTTAGTTCCTGAATGTATGGCATGAATATAGTAGATGCATACAAGTGATCTACTGGAATCTGAAAAAACCCTTGTATTTGATCAGCATGTAAGTCCATAGTCATTACCCTAGTAGCTCCAGCAGATTCTATCATTCCTGCAATCATTTTTGCAGCAATAGGAACTCTAGGTTTATCTTTTCTATCTTGCCTTGCCCATCCAAAATAAGGAATTACTGCAGTAATATGTCTAGCAGAAGCACGTTTAGCTGCATCAACCATTAATAGAAGTTCCATTAAATTTTCACTTGAAGGGTTAGTAGATCCAATAATAAAAATTCTAGTCCCACGAATGGATTCTTCATATGATGGCTGGAATTCACCATCACTATATTTTGAGATAATTATGTTCCCTAATTTAGTTCCAAAAGATTTTGTTATTTTTTCTGCCAAAACTCTACTATTTGTACAGGCAAAAATCTTTGGTTGAGTATTGTTAGTTCCCATCGTATCTATCTGTTAATTAATAATTTATACAGCCTATTATTAATATGGACTGCAAAAATAGAAATTTATTTTTGATGAAGAGAATTAATACTGAATATTTTTTTTACTTTAGTTTTAAATAGCTCAAGTGGCGGAATTGGTAGACGCGCTGGATTCAAAATCCAGTTCTTTTTAAGAGTGTGGGTTCGATTCCCACCTTGAGTACAAATCAGATTAAAACTATACTAAAAATTCCCAATATAATTAAAACTCTCATAATATTGTGAATAATTAAATAGTCCCTTTTTGTTCTATATTTCCAAAGAATAAATAAAGCATAAGCTAAAATAAATAGGCATAAATAATAATAGTAGAATATTAAGCCAATATCAAAATTAAGCATCAAATTAATTACAATTATGTAGCTAATCAAGATAATTATGCTAATAACAACTTTAGCAATTTTTTCCCCATAAACTACAGCAATTGTTTTATAGTTTAATGTAAAATCTCCTTTCAAATTCTCTAAATCCTTAATAATATCTTTAGCAAGAATAATGAAGAATAAGAAAAGAGCGAAGAAAAAAATGAAATTCTCATTCATGATTTTTCCTGTGAAAAACTCAGGAAAGAAAATAAGTTTAAGTAGTAGATCCAATTCAAATTTATAGTATAGGAAAATTGCAAAAAATGGAGTAATCGTTAGAATTGCAGAACAAATATTACCAATGATTACTATTTTTTTCAGCTTATGTGAGTAGAACCATAAAGCTAATATATATGCTGAGAAAAAAATGACTGCTCTAATAGAAATTAAAAATGAAAGACAGATGCATAATAAATTTAAAGAAAAATATAGAGTTAGCTTTGTCCTTTTTCTTATGGTTTTATCAATACTAGACCGAATTGGCCTATTTATTATGTCCTTTTCATAATCATAAAAATTATTAATTATATAGCCTGACGCAATTGCAATAGAAGAACATAAAATAATTGCAAATAGATATGGATCT
>JAAZXZ010000042.1 GCA_014239895.1 Flavobacteriaceae bacterium | reverse complement strand
TGAATTTAGTTCTTGATTCAAACATAGCATTAATTAATTTTGATTTTTTTTGATTTTTTGGAATTATAAATGCATAATCTTTTTTATAATATTTCCCTTTATGGTTTATATCCTTCTTTAGGTCATAATAATCTATTTCGTGTCTTTTTAAAATTTCAGCTAAATGAATGGTTTTAGCCCTGTCTTTGCTGTCTCCAAAGATTATCCCTTTATTTTTTGATTTTGACACCTCTTCCCTGGAATTTTTATAAAAATTATATTGATATTCTAATAAATTTTCTCTTAGATTTAATCCTGCTTTTAATGTAGAAATAGCAGCAGTAAATTGATTTTTAATAGTAAAGGGAAAAGTAAGTATCCCATTTGCACTTTCTTGAATATGACCCCTTGAGCTAGCCTGCTCAAATAGTATTCCAACACCTCCATTTATATCTGGAAATGTAGATCCTTTCCCGTAATAAAAATCATCAAAACTTTCTTCTGAATAATATAATGATCCTATCTCATTTAACTCTTCTACGTGAAAATCAGCTATTTTTTGAGTCAATTCTTGATTTAAGATTGGTGTAAGAGGATGTGTTCTTGAAGGAATTCCAGGCTGGAAGAAGAAAGTTGCATTTGTTCCCATTTCATGATGATCAGTTAATATATTTGGAAGCCATTCATTATAGGTTTTAATTCTTGCTCTAGATTCAGGGAGTTGAACAGGAAGCCAGTCTCTATTCATGTCAAACCAATAATGATTAGTTCGTCCTCCAGGCCATATTTCATTATATTCCCTGTCATTAGGATCTGGATTTAAATTGTAGTTTTTGTTTGTATTTGCCCAATATGCAAAACGTTGTAGCCCATCTGGATTAAATGATGGATCTAATAGTATTATAGTATTTTCTAATAAGTCATCTATGAAATTACTTTTAGATGCAGCCAAATAATAGGCTAATAATAAACTAGCATTAGATCCGCTAGGTTCATTTCCATGAATAGAGAAACCTTGATAAACCACTAGTGGTAAATTATTAAAATTATTAGCATCATTGCTATTACTTAATGCCATGTGGCTCTCTTTAATTTTTTCAATATTACTATGATTATCTTTAGAAGTAATAGTAAGTAAAATTAAAGGTCTATCCTCATAGGTTAAGCCTCTATTTTGAATTGTAACTCTATCAGAAGATTTAGCAAGCTCTTTCATGTATTGAACAAGCTTGTCATGAGTTATATGCCATTCTCCAACTTGATGACCAATTACACTCTCAGGGGTTGGAACTGATTCATCAAAAGTATTTTCCTGATTAGAAAAATAATAATTTAGATCTACAGATAAATTTTGTGATTGTAAATTAAAAAAATAACAAGTAAAAAACAGAAACAAATACCTCATAAACATATATTTAGAGTAATTAATAAATAAAATAATTAAAGTATTGTATTAGATATCTTCAAATTTTACATCAGTAAATTCGCTTGAGTCTTTATTCTCTTCATTATCTGAATCTTCGCTCTCTGTATCACTGCTTTCTTCAGAGTCATTTTTAGTTTCTTCTTCATTTCCTGATTCTTGATCTTCTTCAGCAATTTCAGTCTCTTCTTCAGCAATTTCAGTCTCTTCTGATGTAGTCTCTTGCTTCTCTTCTCTTTGATAGTCTTTTTGGTGTCTTTCACTAATTACTTCTTCACCTTTCTCTTTAATTATGTAATCAGTCATCTCACTTAAGTTACTAGAGAATTCGCTAAAATCTTCTTTATATAAATAAATTTTATGTTTTTTGTAGTGATAAGACCCATCATCATTTGTGAATTTTTTGCTTTCAGTCAGTGTTAGATAATAGTCTCCTGCTTTAGTAGATCTTACATCAAAAAAATATGTTCTTCTACCCGCTCTCATTGTTTTTGAAAAAATTTCTTCTCTCTCCATTTTGCCAGTTTTTATAGTTAGTATTAGTCTTTAGATGCCAAAAATCCTAAAAAAAAGTTAAGAACACAACTTATTCTATACTTTCTTTTTCAATTATCTGCTTGTTATACAGCTCCTTATAATACCCTTTTTGAGTAATTAGTTGTTCATGATTTCCTTCTTGAATTATCTGTCCATTTTTAAGAACAATTATATTATTTGTGTCTTTTATTGAAGAAATTCTGTGGCTAATAATTATCGTTGTAATATTCTTAGTATATGTATTTAGAGACTGTAATATTGATTTTTCAGTTTCAGTATCCATAGCTGAAAGACAGTCATCTAGGATTAATATTTTTGGTTGCTTGATTAATGCTCTAGCTATTGATATTCTCTGTTTTTGTCCACCACTAAGGTTTACTCCTCTTTCTCCTAGAATTGTTTTATAACCTTTTTCGAAACTTAATATTTCTTTATGAATCTTAGCAGTTTTACAAGCAACAACTACATCGTCATCAGTTGCATTTTTCAAACCAAATTTAATATTATTCATTATTGTATCTGAGAATAAGAATGTATCTTGAGGAACATAGCCTACTTGACTTCTTAAAGACTTTAAGTTTATGTCTTTAATGGGAATTTTATCAATCAATATCTCTCCATTATCAATATCATATAATCTACAAATAAGATTCATTAGGGTAGATTTCCCTGATCCTGTACTTCCTGTAATACCTAGTTTATCAAATGGCCTTATTTTAAAGCTTATTTCATTAGCTGCTATTAGCCCTGTTTCTACGTACTTATAGTTTACATTATTAAAAATAATTTCACCTTTAATTTTTGATGTATCATTTGTTATATAATTTTTTATTTCAGATTTTTCTTTCAAAAATTCATTGATTCTTCTTTGAGATGCTTCAGCTTGTTGAATAATGGAACTTATCCATCCTAATGATGCAACTGGCCAAGTCAACATATTTACGTATATAATAAATTCTGCTATGATCCCAATATTACTAATTGTTCCATCTAGATACTGTTTGCCTCCAACATATATAACAATTAAATTACTTAAACCTATCAACAATATCATTAATGGAAAAAAAAGTGCTTGGACCTTTGCTAACTTAATTTGATTTAATTTATTTTCTGATGATAAATCGTTAAATGAATTTGAAGTTTTATCTTGAATTGCATATGATTTTACTATCTGAATGCCAGTAAAGATTTCTTGAGAAAATGATGATAGTTTAGATAGAGATTCTTGAACAATTCTACTCCTTTGATTTATTAATTTACTTAGCTTGTAAATAGTGACAGAAAGAATTGGAAGAGGACATATTGTATAGAAGGTTAACTCAGGAGATTGTCTGTACATATAAAAAATAACAATTATCAATAAGGTTACAGTATTTATTGAATACATTACTGCAGGACCAATATACATTCTTACTCTAGAAACATCCTCACTAATTCTATTCATAAGATCTCCTGTTTTATTTTTTTTGTAAAAATTTATAGATAGATTTTGATATTGGTTATATATTTCATTTTTTAAATCAAATTCAATAAATCTAGATACATTAATTATAGTTTGTCTTGTTAAAAATGTAAAAAATCCAGATAAAACAGCAGCTAAAAGAATTAGAAAAATGTTTTGAATAAGCTCGTATTCTACTATTGATTGATCAATTATAATATTTTTCCTATACTCATCTATGACATTTATTGAATTTCTAATCAATCCTGGAGTAAATAATAATAAGATTCTAGCAATTATTACTATTATAACTCCTAGTATTAGATTTAATCTGTATTTATAAAAATATTTATTTAGATATTTTAATTCTTTCACTTATTCTAAATTCTTTCTAATAAAATTTTAATAGTACCTTGCGGTAAAATTAAATTAAAGTTTTTATAATTTCATTTAATTAAAAGTTCTTTAAAATGCTAACTAGAAGACATATTCGCTTAAAAATAATGCAAATTATCTACGCATTAAGAATTTCTGATTTCGAATATACAAAAGAGACAGAGAAAAAACTTTTAGAAAGCATAGATTCTACATATGAGTTATATCTTATTTTAATTTCATTCCTTATAGAAATATTAAAAAAAGCACAAGAAAAACATTTAATTTCTCAAAAAAAGCTCCTATCTGATCAAAATAATATTTATGATAATAAGAAATTTATAAAGAACCAGTTCTTAAATTTATTAAAATCAAATCATTTATTTAATGAAGAAATAAAGAAAAGAAATTTAAACCTTTGGCATCTGGATTTTAAATATGTTGATCTAATTTATGAGAATTTAACAAAGAGTGAACTATTTTCTGACTATATAGACAATGATGAAATTTCTTATGAAAATGACAGAAACTTTGTGGCTAAATTTTATAAAAATATTATTGTTACAAATGATAAGCTTTATAGTTATCTAGAGGACAGAAATATTAATTGGATGGATGATTTTCCATTGATAAATACCATTATTTTAAAATTAATCAATAAGTCAAAAGGAGTAAATTCTAAAACATATTTTTTACCCAAATTATATAAAGACAATCAAGATAAAATTTTTGCAAAAGATTTACTCAAGATAACTTTAAAAAATTACAATAATTACAATAATGAAATTTCAAAAAAGATCAAAAATTGGGATCCTGATAGAATAGCAAGACTAGATTATGTTATGTTAAACATGGCTCTTTGTGAGCTTGTTGAATTTAAAACTATCCCAATAAAAGTAACATTAAATGAATATATAGAAATATCAAAAGAATATTCAACACCTAAAAGTAACGTGTTTATCAATGGTATACTTGATAGTATTGTAAAGGATTTTACAAAAACAGGTAAAATAATTAAAGAGGGAAGAGGTTTGCATGAATAACATTTTTTTTTACTTTTACACCAAAATTTAATATCATAAAAAATGAAAAATATATTATTCTTATTATCGTTCTTTTTTCTGTTTGCTTGTGGAGATGATCCTTTTAGTAAGGTTAAGTCTGGTAATGTTGAAATGGCTTCAGTGAGAGATAATTCCCCATCAAAATTTCCAGTTATGTTTTTTGACAAGAAAACCCATGACTTTGGTGTGATTCAAAATGGAACTCCTGTTGAAACTGTTTTTTCCTACACAAATACAGGAGAGGCTCCTTTAGTTATTACAGACATCAAAAGCACATGCGGGTGTACAGTTCCTAAAGATTGGAGTAGAGAACCACTTAATCCAGGTGAGTCTTCCCAGTTTAGTGTAAAATTTGATGGCAAAGGTCGTAATAATACGTCTAAGACAGTTACAATTACTGCAAATACACAAATAGGAAGAGAAACAGTTAAAATAACAGCTTTTGTCAATAATCCTGAGATGGATCAAAAGCTTAAAAATAAACCACCTGGACCAATAATTCAATAGTTTAGTTTAATGGATAGTTTAATTTTTCCCATATTAATTTTATTGGTCTTATACTTTTTTATGATAAGACCACAGATGAATCAAGCAAAAAAAGAAAAAAAATTCAGCTCTGATATTAATAGAGGTGATAGAGTAGTTACTAAGAGTGGTATTTATGGAACTATAAATGATATTAATCATAAAGAAGGAACCTGCATAATTGCAACTATGGCTGGAAAAATTAAGTTTGATAAATCAGCAATTTCTATGGATTTAACTAATAAG
>JAAZXZ010000039.1 GCA_014239895.1 Flavobacteriaceae bacterium | reverse complement strand
AGCTGCATGATAATCTTCATCATTCATTTTTAAATCAACATTATTTGTAACTGAAATTGAGGATTGAGTGGCAGTTGGCAAGTCAATAAAATTAATTTCTGTTAGATTAACATTGGGAGTAAGCAATGGAATAGGATCAGTATGAGATTTCCCCTTTTTCCAAGCACCAAATTTTTCAGAAATCAACGATTTAATTTCTTTATAATTTACATCTCCTATTACAACTAGATAAGAATTGTTTGGTTTGAAATATCTTTCGTGATACTCCAAAACATCTTCAAATGTTATATTATTTAATGTTTCTTCAGATATAAATTCACCATAAGCATGATTTTTTCCATAAGATAGTGCAGACCCAACTCTACCAGCAATAGCATCTAAACTTTTCTTATCTGCTTTTAATGCTTCAATTAGTTTATCCTTTTCTTTATTAAATTCTTCTTCTGAAAGTAATGGATTAATAACTGCATCTGTCATTAATTCAACAACACGTTCATTATTCCTAGTTAATGTATTAGCAAAACCTCCGCTAAATCCAATATTTAAACTGGCACCTAAAAAATCAATTTCTTCATTAAATTCATCTTTAGAGATAGTTGTGGTACCATTACCTAGAATAGATCCAAGTAGACTTGTTACTCCTGCTTTTTCACCTTCAATAATAGGACGGTTATCTATACTTAAACTATAAGTTACTCTTGGTAATTTATGGTTTTCAACAACTAATACTTTTATACCATTTTTTAGCTTAAATTCTTGAGGTTTTTCTAATTTAATTTTTGGAGTTGGCCCACCTTTAGGTTGTATAGATCGGTCAAGTTGTGCATTAACATTTATTGAAATAATTAATGCTGTTATTAATAGAATTATTCTTCTTTTCATTTTTTAATACTTTTTATAATTATTCTCCTGGTAAATATTCAATATCTACCCTTTGATTAGGACTTAAATACTTTTGAGCAACACTTCTAATTTCTTCTCTTGAAATAGATCTATATATATCAATTTCTTTATTGATTAAAGTAACATCACCATAAAGAAGATAATATCTAGCAAGAGAATTTGCTATTCCTGCAATACTAGAGTTTGAGTTTACAAATTGAGATTCAAATTTATTAAGCAACTTTTGGTGATCTCTTTCTGAAATCAACTCATTTTGAACTTTTTCAATTTCTTCTTCTATTTCGGTTAATAAAGTGTCAAGAGATACATCCCCAAGAGGTAATGCTAGGATTGCAAATATATTGTAATCTACTTGTCCTAAATTAATTACTTGAGTTTGTAGCGCTTGTTTCTGATTATCTACAAGTTTCTTATATAAAACAGAGCTTTTACCACTACTTAAGTATGTTGATATCATGTCTAATACATAAGAATCTCTACTGGCAAATCCGGGTGTTCTAAAACTAGATAATAGCATAGGTATTTGAATGTTTCTATCATATGCTATAGCTCTAACATTTTCACTTATTGGCTCTTCTTTTGGAAAATTCCTAACTACTTGATTACCTCTTGGAACTTCATCAAAATATTTTTTTACAAGTTCTATTGTTTCCTCAGTATCTATATCGCCTGCTACAATTAGAACAGCATTGTTTGGCCCGTAATAAGTTTTATGGTAAGCCATAAATTCTTCTAGTGTAGCAGCATCTAAATGTTCCATTTTCCCAATATTTTCATCTTTATAAGGATGAACTTTGAATAAATTTTCATTTAATACTTTTAGCAATTTTCCATAGGGGGCATCATATCTTTGTCTCTTTTCTTCTTTAACCACTTCATTCTGCGTATCAACACCTACTTGATCAATTACTGGATGTAGCATTCTTTCAGATTCCAGCCATAATCCTAATTCAAGTTTATTAGAGGGGAAACTTTCATAATAATATGTTCT
>JAAZXZ010000078.1 GCA_014239895.1 Flavobacteriaceae bacterium | reverse complement strand
TTATCAAAAGTCTCATTAATTGAGTATGCAAGTCCCGAAATAAGAACTGGAAAAGCATAGATTAACATTTTCTTTAATAAAACAAAATTTACTCTATAATTAATTTTAAAGTAAAAGGGGGCTAATAAAATTAGACTAGTCACGCTAGCAATCAAATTAGAAATGAAAATATAGTTTATTTCATAATTAGGCGTATATATGTCTGTAAAGAAATTATTGTTGACTGCAATTTTTTTAAGAAAAATTAATAGAAAAATATTTAGTGAAAAATACACTATTACATTCACAATTTTTATAATAGAATACTTTATAGCCTTTCCTTTTGCTCTTAGATATGCAAACGGGATAACGACCAAAGCATCTAATACAAGTATCCATAAAACCAAATTAAGGTATTGTGTTTCTATTCCAGTAAATTCTGAAATTTCAACTTTAAAAATTGATGCAATTGCATAAAACAAAATTGTTGTAAAAATAATTGATATTGAAGACGTACTTAAAACTTCCTTTTTGTTTGATTCTTTGTTAAAGAATCTAAAAAAAGATGTTTCTAGTCCATAAGACAGGATCACATTAAAAAGAATGATATATGAAAATATTAAAGATAGATTGCCATAATCTGATACATTTTCTAATATCTGTTTATCTGTATGGAGCCTAACTAATAAGACGCTTATTACTCTAGGAAATACTGTTGCAATACCATAAATAAAGGTCTGCCTAAATAATTGAATTAATTTTTTCAAATTACTTTTCTTTATAATCTAAAATTAAACTAATAATTATAGGAATGCAAAACCAGATAGTAGATGTTTTAATTGTTAAGGGCCTCTGCTCCACCAACAATTTCTAATATTTCGTTTGTAATAGCAGCCTGTCTTGCCTTGTTATATGTTAGTTTTAATTGATCTCTTAATTCTGTTGCATTGTCAGTTGCCTTGTGCATTGCTGTCATACGGGCCCCGTGTTCACTAGCATAAGAATCTCTTAATGCTTTAAATAACTGCGTTCTAAGAGATTTGGGTATTAGTTCGTTTACTATTTCTGATTTTGAAGGCTCAAAAATATAGTGTTGATTATTTTCTTGCTGATCATCAACTGATAAAATTGGAAGAAATTGCTCATTCGTAACTATTTGTGTCGCTGCATTTTTAAACCTGTTATACACTATTTGGATTGTATCAAATTCTTGTTCAACAAATTTTTTGATTAACACATCTGCTATTTCTTTAACATTTTCAAAAGATAAATTATCAAAAATTTCATTGTTTGTTAAAACTACGCTATGTTTCTTTGACAGTATATCATCTCCCTTTTTTCCAAGACAGAAAAAAGTTGTTTCCCCATTGTTTTGCTTCTTTACTAAACCAATACATTCCTTAATAATATTAGAATTAAAGCCCCCGCAAAGACCTCTATTTGAAGTAATGCAAACAATTAGTTTCTTATTAGTTTCTCTATTTTGAATAAAAATATTATCTGAATCAATTGAAGAAGATAAGTCTTGTAAAATACCTGTTAACTTATTCGAGTAAGGTCTCATAGCTACTATAGCGTCCTGTGCTTTTTTGAGTTTTGCCGCAGAAACCATTTTCATAGCACTTGTAATCTTCATGGTAGAAGAAACGGACGAAATTCTATTTCTAATTTCTTTTAGGTTGGCCATAACCGTATATTACATTAGTATCGTAAGACTAATTCACTGCAAACTTTCTCCAGCGTGTCAATAACATTGTCTGTTAATTTCCCCTGTTTAATTTCCTTAAGAACTTTAGAGTGTTTGCTATTTAGCAATTGAATATACTCTGATTCAAATTCTTTTATTTTGTCTACTGAAACATCCTTGAGTAAATTTTTGGATCCAGCATATATAATTGCTACCTGATCTTCAACTTTAAATGGATCATTTTGTGATTGTTTTAAAATTTCTACATTCCTTCTCCCTTTTTCAATTACTCCTAAAGTTACTGCATCAAGATCAGAACCAAACTTCGCAAAAGCTTCTAATTCACGAAACTGAGCTTGGTCCAATTTTAATGTTCCTGCAACTTTTTTCATTGACTTAATTTGTGCAGACCCCCCAACTCTTGAAACTGAAATTCCAACATTAATAGCAGGTCTTACACCAGAATTAAACAAATCGGATTCTAAAAATATTTGTCCGTCTGTAATTGAAATTACATTCGTTGGTATATATGCTGAAACATCCCCTGCTTGGGTCTCAATAATTGGCAAGGCGGTTAAAGAACCTCCTCCTTTAACTTTAGATTTTATTGATTTAGGCAAATCATTCATGTTCTTTGCAATCGCATCATCATTAATAACTTTTGCAGCTCGCTCTAACAATCTTGAATGAAGATAAAAAACATCTCCTGGATAAGCCTCTCTACCAGGAGGTCTTCTTAATACTAATGAAATTTCACGATAAGCAACAGCTTGTTTTGATAAATCATCATATATAATTAATGCAGGCCTTCCCGTGTCTCTAAAATATTCACCAATAGAAGCTCCTGTGAAAGGAGCATATACTTGCATTGCTGCTGGATCAGAAGCATTAGCTGCAACAATAGTGGTATAAGCCAAAGCACCCCTATCCTCTAAAATTTTTGCAATACCTGCAACAGTTGAAGCTTTCTGTCCAATAGCAACATATATACAATATACAGGCTCTCCAGCATCAAAAAATTCTTTTTGATTCAAAATTGTATCTATACATACTGTGGTTTTTCCAGTTTGCCTGTCTCCAATCACTAATTCTCTTTGGCCTCTACCAATAGGGATCATTGCATCAACAGATTTTATTCCAGTTTGTAAAGGCTCATTTACAGGCTGTCTAAATATTACTCCAGGAGCTTTTCTTTCTAAAGGCATCTCAAAAAGATCTCCTTTTATATTTCCTTTGCCATCAATTGGATTTCCAAGAGTATCTACTACCCTGCCTACAATGCCTTCGCCAACTTTTACTGAGGCAATTCTAGATGTTCTTTTCACAGTATCGCCTTCTTTAATTTCGGTTGACGATCCTAACATAACTATTCCTACATTGTCTTCCTCTAAATTTAATACTATTCCCTGCGTTCCGGTAGAAAACTCAACCAGTTCTCCATATTGAGCATTAAATAATCCATAAACTCTTGCTATCCCGTCTCCAACATTTAAAACACTTCCTATCTCATCTAGAGATATAGAAGATTCGTGCTTTGAAAGTTGTTTTTTTAATATTGCTGATATTTCAGCAGGATTTACTTCTGCCATTTTTTCTATATTTCGTTTTTATTGTATAAGTTCACTTTTTAATTTATTAAGCCTCTGTGAAAAGCTTGCATTATACTCTCTGTTTTCATACCTAAGAATAAACCCTCCTATAATAGTTTTGTCTATAATGTTTTCAATCTCGACGGATTTATTACTTAATGTCTGTATTTTTTTTAAAACCTGATTTTTGATTTTTTCTGAAATTGGTGTAGCTGTTACAACTGTAGCTCTTTCAATATTATTTTCCCTATTATAAATATCATTAAAACCATGGGCAATATCATAAAGAATTGAAAGCCTTTTGTTTGCAATTAATAGGTTTATAAGATTGCTGGTTTGTTCATTCATTTTTGATATCACAATTGATAAAATTTCTTTTTTATCCGAATGATTAATAAGAGGATTGCTTATTAGATTTTTAAAATCATCTGAAGATTTATGAGCTGATATTATTGAGTCCATGTCATCCTTTAAATTAGAAAGGTTATTGGACTCTTCTGCAATTTGAAAAATTGCTTTTGAATATCGTATGGCTGCTCTAGATCTCATAAATTATTTTAATTTTGAATCATCTAAAATCTCTTCAATCATTTTTAATTGCCTGTCCTTGTCAGCTAGTTCTTCGGAGATAAGTTTTTCTGCTATGCCTACCGACAAATCAACAACAGTGTTTTTTAACTCATTCATTGCTGAATTCTTTTCATTTTGAATTGCAGTTTTT
>JAAZXZ010000051.1 GCA_014239895.1 Flavobacteriaceae bacterium | reverse complement strand
ACCGCTGCCAATAATTATTAAATCATATTTCGTCATTTCTTATAAGTTGTATTATATTAATTAAGATTTTTTCTTAAAATCGATACTAACTGAATTAACACAGTATCTTTTTCCTGTTTCAGTTGGGCCATCATCGAAAATATGACCTAAATGTCCTTTGCAATTTGCACATATAATTTCTACTCTATATCTGCTAAGCGAATAATCATCAACATATTTTATTGCACCTTCAATAGATTCATCAAAACTAGGCCAACCACAATCAGATTTAAACTTTTGATCACTATTAAATAGAGGAGTATTGCACCCATTGCAGTTATATACGCCATTTTCAAAATGCATATTATATTTTCCTGTATGTGGGTATTCAGTGCCTTTTTCAATTAACACCTTATATTCTTCGTCATTTAATATCTTTTTCCATTCTTCTGTTGTTTTTTTGCTCATGTCATTGGATTTTATTATTTGAGTAGAATTGAAACTTTTTTCTTGAGAAATTATGTTAATTGAATAACAAAACAACAATATCAATAATACCCATGGCGTTTTCATATAAATAATTACTTAATTGATTATAATAAAAAATATATTCTTATCTTTTTAACCTATTAATTAAACTGCACATAGGCTTCTACAAAAGTATCTTAATTATATGAAAAAATACAAAAAAGGAAGTAAAAAATTATTAAATGCATGGGTTATATATGATTGGGCAAATTCAGTATACCCATTAGTGATTTCCACTGCTATTTTTCCGATATTTTATGGAATGGTAACAGAGGATTATATAACTTTCTTAGGATATTCATTCAAGAACACTGCTTTAATTAGCTATATCACTGCTTTTGCCTTTGTTATATTAGTTTTTCTATCTCCTTTGCTCTCAGGAATAGCAGACTATACTGGAGGAAAAAAATTCTTTATGAAGTTTTTTTGCTATTCTGGGTCTTTTGCATGCATACTTTTATATTGGTTTGATATTGACAATCTAAATTCGAGTTTGGTGTATTACTTTATTGCACTTATAGGATTTTGGGCAAGTTTAGTTTTTTATAATTCTTATTTACCTGAAATTGCTTATCCAGAACAACAAGACAAGGTAAGTGCAAAAGGTTATGCTATGGGTTACATAGGCAGTGTTATTTTGCTGTTAGTTAATCTTATAATGATTAATTATCCTGAATATTTTGGAATTATTGACTCAAATGGGGTAGTAGCTGAAATAAAAGCTATGAAAATGTCATTTATAATGGTTGGTGTTTGGTGGTTTCTATTTAGTCAATATACTTTTTATACCTTGCCAGGTAGAAAATACTACAAACAATTAAGATTAAAAAAGAATTCTTCTATAGAAAATAAAAATTTAATTTTTTCTGGATTTCATGAATTAAAAGTAGTTTGGGATGAGTTAAAGAACAATCAAACATTAAAAGTGTTTTTAACGGCTTTTTTTATATACAGTATTGCTTTACAAACTGTAATTTTAGTAGCAACATACTTCGGGGAAGCTGAAATTAATTGGAATGAAGGGGAAAAAACATTTGGACTTATTCTTAGCATACTACTAATACAGCTAATAGCTGTAGTTGGAGCAATCCTTAGTGCTAAAATTTCTGAAAGAATAGGTAATTTAAGAACACTCATCTCACTTAATATAATATGGGCTCTTATTTGTGTTTTTGGATATTATATAGAAACCCCAACAGAGTTTTATATTGCTGCAGGTCTTGTGGGGTTAGTAATGGGAGGAATACAAGCATTATCTAGATCTACATTTTCTAAATTTATACCTCCTACAACGAACAATACTTCATATTTTAGCTTTTATGATGTTTCTCAAAAACTAAGTATTGTCATTGGAATGACGCTTTTCGCAACTATAGATCAAATTACTGGCAGTATGAGAAATTCAATATTAGTGTTTTTAATGTTTTTTGTTGCAGGAGCAATTATACTTGTGAGGCTTAACAAAAAAATAGCTTAACTTCTTTATTGGCATAGATATTGAATAATATACACTGAAATAAGTGCATTATTGCTCATATAACAGATATAGCTATAGTGTTAATAAAGAAAATAAAATAAATATGTCGAAAGAAAACCTTTTTAATATTGACAATTTGTCAGTTCAAGATATTGATGAGAATTCAGAGTTAATCCCTCTGATGACAACTGAAGATGAAAAAGAAATAATTAAGGAAAATTTACCAAAAACATTACCAATTCTTTCTTTAAGAAATACTGTCTTGTTTCCTGGTGTTGTTATACCAATTACTGCCAGTAGAGATAAATCTATACAGCTAATCAAGGATGCAAATAATTTCAATAAATTAATTGGAGTTGTAGCTCAAAAAAATGAAAAAATTGAAGATCCAAAACCAAATCAAATATATAAGGTAGGAACTGTTGCAAAAATACTAAAGGTATTACAGATGCCTGACGGTAATACTACTGTAATTATACAAGGAAAAAAGAGATTCGAAATAGACAGAATTATATCTAAAGAACCTTATATAACTGCAAATATTAAAGATGTTCCTGAAGTTAATCCAGGGATTGATAATTCAGAATTTAATGCTATTATTGACTCAATTAAAGATCTTTCTTTAGAGATAATTAAAAGGAACCCAAATATTCCTTCTGAAGCCTCTTTTGCTATAAAAAATATTGAGAGTAATTCATTTTTGGTAAATTTTGTTTCATCTAATATGAACTTGCCAGTCTCAGATAAACAGAAACTTCTTGAAATGAATGATTTGAAAAAAAGAGCTATGGACACCTTAAAGTTTATGAATATGGAATTTCAGAAACTTGAAATAAGAAATGATATTCAGTCAAAGGTTCAGAGTGACTTAAGTCAGCAACAACGCGAGTTTTTTCTTCATCAACAAATGAAAACAATTCAAGAAGAATTAGGGGGCGTTAGCCATGATAGTGAAATTGAAAATATGAAGAAAAGGGCAGCTAAGAAAAAGTGGAATGATGAAACCAAGCTACACTTTAATAAAGAGATCAGTAAATTACGAAGAATGAATCCTCAGGTTGCTGAATATTCTGTTCAGAGAAATTATCTTGATTTACTTTTAGATTTACCTTGGAACAGCTATACTAAAGATAAATTTGACTTAGTAAAAGCTAAAAAAATACTTGATAGGGATCATTTTGGGCTTGATGATGTTAAAAAGAGAATTATAGAGTACTTGGCAGTACTAAAAATAAGAAATGACATGAAATCTCCTATTTTATGTCTTCACGGACCTCCAGGAGTTGGAAAAACTTCATTAGGAAAATCGATAGCTGAGGCAATTGGGAGAAAATATGTAAGAATTTCTTTAGGCGGACTAAGAGATGAAGCTGAAATTAGAGGTCATAGAAAAACATATATAGGAGCAATGCCTGGTAGGATAATTCAAAATATAAAAAAAGCTAACACTTCTAACCCTGTTTTTGTTCTTGATGAAATAGATAAGATAGCAAATTCAAATATAGGAGACCCTTCTTCAGCTATGCTAGAAGTATTGGATCCTGAACAAAACAAGGAATTTTACGATAATTACTTAGAGTTAGGTTATGATTTGTCAAAGGTTATGTTTATTGCTACTTCAAATAATTTATCTTCAATTCAACCAGCCTTATTAGATAGGATGGAAATAATAAATGTTAGTGGTTATACTACAGAAGAAAAAATTCAAATAGGCAAAAAGTTTTTATTACCAAAACAATTAAATGAACACGGTTTAAAAAAGAAAGATCTTAAGCTTTCTTTTTCTGTTATTGAAAAAATAGCAGAGGGATATACGAGAGAATCAGGGGTAAGAGGTTTAGAAAAACAAATAGCTAAGCTAGTTAGAAATTGCGCTAAAAATATTGCAACAGATGTTAAATATGATCCAAATTTATCTATAGAAGAAATGAATAAGATTCTAGGTAGCCCTAAATTGGAAAGAGATAAGTATGAAAACAATGATATTGCTGGTGTTGTAACAGGTTTAGCATGGACTAGTGTTGGTGGAGATATCTTATTTATTGAATCAATACTTTCAAAAGGTAAAGGTAAATTATCTATTACAGGGAATTTAGGAAAGGTAATGAGTGAATCTGCAAAAATTGCACTTGAATATATAAAATCAAATGCTGATAAGTTTAATTTATCGCCTGATATGTTTGAAAAATATAATGTCCACATTCATGTGCCTGAAGGAGCAACTCCTAAAGATGGACCTAGTGCTGGAATAGCAATGCTAACTTCCCTTGTATCATTATACACTCAGAATAAGATTAAATCAAAAATAGCCATGACAGGGGAGATCACCCTAAGAGGAAAGGTGTTGCCTGTAGGAGGAATTAAGGAGAAAATATTAGCTGCAAAAAGAGCAAGAATAAAAGAGATTATTCTCTCAAAACAAAATGAAAGAGATATTAATGAAATTAAAAAAGAATATTTGAAGGGGCTGAAATTTCATTATGTAAGTGAAATGAGTGAAGTAATAGATATTGCTTTAACAAACCAAAAAGTTAAAAATTACAAGACATTACAATAATCAATTACAATTAGAGTTTATTCATGTAGTAACCTACCTAATTCTTTTATGAAGAAAGCTCTGTTAATTTCAGTTTTTTTTATAACCAATAATATTGTTTCACAATTTGCCGGTGAATCCACCTATCAATTTCTAAATATTTCATCTTCACCTAGACAACTAGCATTAGGGGGTAAAGTGATAACAAACTTTGATTATGATGTTAGTCAAGCTTTGTATAATCCATCAGTAATAAACAATGAAATGGATAATAATATAGCCTTAAATTTCTTTAATTATTTTGCTGATATTAAATATGGTAGTGCTGCATATGCTTATACATTAGACAATAGAGGAAATACTCTTCACTTTGGAATATCATATATCAATTATGGTGCTTTTGAAGGATAT
Source organism: Flavobacteriaceae bacterium (assembly GCA_014239895.1). GTDB lineage: Bacteria > Bacteroidota > Bacteroidia > Flavobacteriales > Flavobacteriaceae. Next base: position 5,609 of record JAAZXZ010000051.1, on the reverse strand, counting down.
AATGAGTTAGGTGAGCCTACAAATAATTTTACCGGAAATGAAGCTGTACTATCAGTTGGTTATGGTAATAAATTTAAGGATTTACCAATATATTATGGAGTAAACTTTAAATTAATAACATCAAAATTTGAACAGTATAATTCTATTGGCATTGCAAGTGATATAGGTTTTTATTATAAAGATGAAGATTTGAAGCTTGATATTGCTTTAGTTATAAGAAATATTGGAACTCAAATAAAACCTTATGATAATATAAATGAGAAATTACCTTTCGAAGTTGATTTAGGTGTTTCACAACTTGTAGAAAATGCTCCAATCAAATGGCATATAACCCTTGAAAATGTCCAAAAATGGCCAATAGGACTTTCTAATCCATCTAGACTAATAATTGACTTAGATGGGAATATTACTAAAGAAAAGGTAACATTTATGAATGACCTATTAAGACATGTTATAATTGGAGCAGAACTGTTTCCTAAAAGTATATTTAATTTACGTTTAGGTTATAGTTTTAGAAGGGGAGAAGAACTAAGAATTATAGACGAGAAAAATTTTTCAGGGCTATCATTTGGATTTGGGATTAAATTTAACAAACTTCGTTTTAATTATAGTCACGCAAGATATTCTAGTGCATCAAATATTAGCTTTCTTGGCCTACAACTTGATTTAAATTAATGAGAAAAATTGTAATAGCTATTGATGGATATGCTTCAACTGGAAAGAGTAGTCTAGCTAAACTTTTATCTTCACATCTTAATTATATTTATGTTAATTCAGGCTCTATGTATAGAGCAATTGCTTTTTATGCTATAAGTAATAAACTAATTCCATTAACTAAGAAAAATATTAATACTTTAATCAGTTTATTGCCAGATATTCAATTAGACTATAGGATTAATGATAATACAGGATTTTATGATATTTATCTAAATAATATAAACTTAGAAAGTAAACTAAAATCTCTAGAAGTTTCTAATCATGTTAGTTCAATAGCAGAAATCTCTCAAATAAGGAAACATGTAGTTAAAATTCAAAAATCATTTCAAAACAAAGGAGGGCTAGTAATGGATGGTAGAGATATTGGCTCTGTAGTTTTTCCAAATGCTGATTTAAAGCTTTTCTTGACAGCATCTGATAATGTTAGAGCTAAAAGAAGATATGTAGAATTAATTAATGAAGGATATAAAATTAATTATGAAGATATATTCAATAATATAATTAGTAGAGACAAGAAAGATAGTAAGAGAAAAGACTCGCCATTAATTATTCCTAAAGATGCAGTAGTGATTGATAATTCAAAAATGAATATTACAGACCAGCTTAATTTCATCATTAAACTAATCAAAACGAAATTTAACTTTTAGATTTATCAAATTAGGCAATTCAATTTAATATTCTTAAATTCGCAGACCTTTTGGTAATAATTCGATGTGACAAAAGGGAGGAAAGATATAATAAACATCTTCTGTAAGTCAATTTACTTAATTCTATCGAGGACTTTTCAGAATACAAATTTTTAGTTCATGGCTAAGAAAGAAACAAAAAACACTGAAGATGATGCTTTAGTAAATAAAAAAGAGAATAAATCAACAAAGGCTTCCAAGGAATCTAAACCTAAAAAAACTACAAAAAAGAAGGAAGCAAAATCTGCAACTACGGATTTAAAATCTAAAATAATAAAAGATGATTCAATTGAGATTGTTGAAGCCTCTAAACAACCTAAAATAGAAAAGTCACCCAAAAAATTTCTTGAAGATTTTGATTGGCATAATTATGAAGAAGGAATTGAAAAGGTTGATGAAAAAAAACTTAAAGATTTTGATAAACTAGTTAAAGAAAACTTTGTAGAAACTCTAACAAACGAGGTTGTAGAAGGTACAGTTGTGCATATGACTGAAAGAGATGCTATAATTGATATTAATGCAAAGTCTGAAGGGGTGATTTCTCTAAATGAATTTAGATATAATCAAAGTTTAGCAGTTGGAGATAAAGTAGAAGTATTAATTGATGTTAGAGAAGATGCTTCTGGTCAATTAATTTTATCACACAGAAAAGCAAGAGTAATACAGGCTTGGGATCGTATTAACTCAGCACATGATACTGGAGAAATTATAAATGGGTATGTTAAATGTCGAACAAAAGGCGGCATGATTGTAGATATTTTTGGAATTGAGGCATTTTTGCCTGGCTCACAAATAGATGTTAAACCAATCCGTGATTATGATCAATTTGTTAATAAGACTATGGAATTTAAGGTAGTTAAAATTAATCATGAGTTCAAGAATGTTGTAGTTTCTCACAAAGCTTTAATTGAAGCAGATATAGAACTACAGAAGAAAGAAATAATTAAACAATTGGAAAAAGGTCAAATATTAGAAGGATCTGTTAAAAATATTACAACTTATGGGGTGTTTATGGATTTAGGAGGTGTTGATGGCTTAGTCCACATTACAGACCTTTCTTGGTCAAGAATAAATCATCCAAATGAAATTGTAGAATTAGATCAAAAACTGAAGGTTGTAATATTAGATTTTGATGAAGACAAATCAAGAATTCAATTAGGATTAAAACAGCTAACTAAACATCCTTGGGAAACATTAAGTGATGACATAAAAGTTGGAGATGTTGTAAAAGGGAAAGTTGTAGTTATAGCAGATTATGGCGCGTTTATTGAAATAACGGAAGGAGTCGAAGGACTAATACATGTTTCAGAGATGTCCTGGTCTACTCATTTAAGATCTGTGCAAGATTTTGTTAATGTAGGAGATAAAATAGAAGCTAAAATACTAACATTTGATTTAGAAAATAGAAAAATGTCACTTGGTGTTAAACAGTTAACTCCTGATCCATGGACAGATATTACGAAAAAATATCCTGTCGATTCAAAACACAAAGGTATTGTGCGTAATTTTACAAATTTCGGAGTTTTTGTTGAATTAGAAGAAGGTGTTGATGGGTTAATATATATATCTGATCTTTCATGGACTAAGAAGATTAAACATCCACGTGAATTTTGCAATGCAAATGATAATATTGAAGTAGTTGTTTTAGAATTAGACGTAGATAATAGAAAACTTAGTTTAGGGCACAAACAGCTTACAGAAAATCCTTGGAATAAGTATGAAGAAGAATTTCTATTGAATTCTATACACAAATCTGAAATTTCTGAAATGGTACCTAAAGGTGCAATAATAAAATTTAATGAAGATGTTACAGGTTTTGTTCCTTTCAGACACTTAACTAAAGAAGATGGATCAAAATTAAATCCCAAAGAAAAGGCCGAATTTAAGGTAATAGAATTTAATAAAGATTCTAAACGAATTGTTTTATCTCATTCTCAAACATATAATAAAAAAGAAGAAAAGCCTCCTAAATCTACAAAAAAGAAAAAGGAAAAAACTAAAGAAAAAGTAGATAGCAAAAACACAATAGGTGATGCAAATGAGCAATTAAAAGAGTTAAAAAACAAAATGGACGGAAAATAAAAAAAAGCCTTTCAATTTTGAAAGGCTTTTTTTTATTCTTTATTAATGTTTTAAATTTTCTATATTTAAGTATTATATTTTCTATGAAAAAATCAATAATCCTTAATTCAAATGAGCTTAAGATAACTATAGAAAGGCTAGCTTGTCAGTTAATAGAAAAACATCATGATTTTTCAAATACTATTTTAGTTGGATTACAGCCAAGAGGTAAATACCTATGTAATAGAATCGTAGAAATCTTAAAAGCCGAATATCATATTAATAACCTTAAGTATGGACTGTTAGATATAACTTTTTATAGGGATGATTTTAGAAGAAATGAAAAAATGCTAGAGGCAAGCAGAACTGATTTTATTTTATCTGTTGAAAACAAGAATATAGTCTTTATTGATGATGTGTTATTTACCGGAAGAACTGTAAGAGCAGCTTTAACTGCAATTGAGTCATTTGGTCGTCCTAAATCTATTGAGTTATTAATTTTAATTGATAGAAGATTTAGTCGTGAACTTCCAATTCAACCAGACTATAAAGGACTTCAGGTAGATGTTTATAAAAATCAAAAGGTTATGATTGAATGGAGTGATGATAGTAAAAATAATTATGCTTATATGACAACTGTTAACAACCATGAGTGAATTAAGTGTTAAACATCTATTAGGAATAAAGTACCTTAATCTTCAGGATATTGAGCTAATATTTAAAACTGCTGATAATTTTAAAGAGATTATTAATAGGCCTATAAAGAAGGTTCCATCTTTAAGAGATGTTACAATTGCAAATTTATTTTTTGAAAATTCAACTAGAACTAAGCTCTCTTTTGAACTAGCTCAAAAAAGACTATCTGCAGATATAATTAATTTTTCATCATCTAAATCGTCTGTAGAAAAAGGTGAAACCTTGCTTGACACAGTAAATAATATATTATCAATGAAAGTTGACATGATTGTTTTAAGACATCCTAATCCAGGAGCACCGATTTTAATTTCAGAGAAGATTTCTGCCTCTATAATAAATGCAGGAGATGGATCTCATGAACATCCAACACAAGCACTTCTAGATTCCTACTCAATTAGGGAAAGGCTAGGAGATGTTAAAAATAAAAATGTATTAATTGTAGGAGATGTAATGCACAGCAGGGTTGCTCTATCTAATATTTATGCTTTACAATTACAAGGAGCAAATATTATGGTTTGTGGCCCTAAAACATTAATTCCAAAATATTTACATAAACTAGGAGTTAAAATTGAATATAATCTATTAGCAGCCCTTAAATGGTGTGATGTAGTTAATATGCTAAGGATTCAGAATGAAAGAATGAAAAGTAGTTATTTTCCATCAATAAGAGAATACAAAAAACATTACGGACTAACTATGAGCCATTTAGACCTCATAGAGAATGAAATTATTGTTATGCATCCTGGGCCAATAAACAGAGGCATTGAAATATCTAGTGATGTAGCAGATTCAAAATATTCAATAATATTAGATCAAGTTGAAAATGGAGTCGCTATTAGAATGGCAGTTATTTACCTACTTGCAAAAAAGAATACATTTAAAGTAGAATAATAGATAATTAATAAGGTACTTTGTAGTATTAATATGAGGGATTTAAGTAATTACAGAAAAAACTATTCTAAGAATAAACTTTTAGAGGAATTTCTCCCAAAGAAACCCTTTAAGCTTTTTAATATATGGTTTGAGGAGTCTGCTAAGAATTCAGATAATCATGAAGTTAATACAATGATTTTAAATACTATTGGAGGAGACGGATTCCCTAAAGGACGTGTAGTTTTATTAAAATATTTTTCTAATGAAGGTTTTACATTTTTCACCAATTACAAAAGTGAAAAAGGGATTTCAATAATGAATAATAACAAAGTGTCTTTGACTTTTTATTGGGAAGATCAAGAGAGGCAAATTATAATTAAGGGTATAGCAGAAAAAACAGGAGAAGATATTAATAATAAGTATTTTCAATCAAGACCTTTAGGAAGTAAGATAGCAACTCATGTTTCAAAAAATCAAAGTTCTATACTTCCTAACAGAGAATTAATAGAAGAAAAATTTATTTATTTGTCTTCACAATTACAAAATAAAAAAATAGAAAGACCAAATTATTGGGGT
>JAAZXZ010000107.1 GCA_014239895.1 Flavobacteriaceae bacterium | reverse complement strand
GACTAGTCTAATTTTATTAGCCCCCTTTTACTTTAAAATTAATTATAGAGTAAATTTTGTTTTATTAAAGAAAATGTTAATCTATGCTTTTCCAGTTCTTATTTCGGGACTTGCATACTCAATTAATGAGACTTTTGATAAAATCTTATTAGACTTTATTTTGCCAGATTCTATAGCTAAAAGTCAGATAGGCATGTATGCTGCGTGCTATAAGTTAGCATTATTTATGACCTTATTCTCCACAGCTTATAAATTAGGAATTGAGCCTTTTTTCTTTAAGGAAGCTCATGAAAAATCTCCTCAAAAAACATATGCGTTAATTTTAGAAATTTTTGTTATTCTTGGATCTTCTTTATTATTATTAGTAATAGTTTTTGCAGATTTATTAAAGGTAGTTTTTATTGGAGATCCAGAATATTGGCAGGCTATGAAAATAGTTCCAGTTATTTTATTAGCAAATTTTTGTTTAGGAATTTATCAAAACCTATCAGTATGGTACAAGATAACAGATAAAACTAAATTTGGGGCGTATATTTCTGTTATAGGTGCAACATTCACATTGGTATTAAATATTATTTTAATACCTCATTATGGCTATGTAGGCTCTGCTATAGCAACTCTTGTAGCATATGCTTCAATGGCAGCCATTTCATATGTATTGGGGAGAAAACATTACCCTATCCCATATAAGACAACTAAAATAGGGTTTTATATAATTTTTTCAGTAACCCTGTCTACAATTTCATTTTATTTCTTTAGAGGTAATTTTTATATTGGGATAGCTTGTTTAATATTGTTTTATACAACCATTTTATTATTTGAAAAATCAAATATTCGTTTATTATTAAGAGGATTGAATGAAAATTAGAATTATAAATAAATCGCCCCATAAACTTCCAAAATATGAAACTGAGAATTCCGCAGGAATGGATATCAAGGCTTTTATTAATAACAATATTACCTTAAAGCCTTTAGATAGAACTATTGTAGCTACAGGTTTATATTTATCTTTGCCTAAAGGTCTTGAGGCACAAGTTAGGCCACGAAGCGGTTTAGCAATAAAAAAAGGAATTACAGTATTAAATTCTCCTGGAACAATTGATTCTGATTATAGGGGAGAAATAGGAGTTATTTTAATTAATTTATCAAACGAAGTGTTTACAGTAAAAAATGGAGATAGAATAGCTCAGCTAATTATTGCAAAACACACATCTGTTGTTTGGGAAGAGGTAGAACAATTAGAAGATTCTCCAAGAGGCTCTTCCGGGTTTGGAAGCACGGGAATATAAATAATTAGCAGTAAATGAAAAACATTAAATACATATTGTTTATAATAGTTCTTTTATTTACTTCTTGTGCCTTAAAAAAGGAATATGTAATAGGAGATAGTAAAGGTATTACAGCAAAAAAGATTGTAAAAACGATAGAACAGAATCAGAATAAATTTACATCATTACAAGCCAGAGCAAGAATTGAATATTCTTCAAATAATAAAATCAAAACAAATACTGTAACAATTAGAGTTTTAGCTGGAGAAAAAGTATGGATAAGCGCTCCACTTGGAGCAATTCGCCTATTAATAACAAAGGACTCAATAAAATATTATAATAAACTTGAGAGAAATTATATAAAGACAGATTTTTCATATATAGAAGATTTACTGGGGCTTAATGTTACTTATGATATGCTAGAAAAGTTGCTTTTTGGTCAGCCAGTTTTGGAATTAGGTTCAAGGGATTTTGAAAAGAAATTAAATAAAGAGAATAATCAAACTCCCAATAAATTAAGATCATATATTTTTAAGAAGGCAGTAAATTTTGACAATAATCAGTTTATTGGACTATTTTACATTAACCCCTATAATTTTAAATTAAACAGTCAAAAATTTTTTGAAGAAATGGATTCAATAAAAGCTGCTGATAAGCCTAGAATGCTCAAAAATTCACAGACATTTAGTATAAATTATAAAAACTATACTACAATAAATAAGGAAGTATATCCAAAAAGGATTCTTTTTCTAGATTCTAATAATAAATCTATCAATATTGATATGAAGTCAGTGGTTATAAACAAAAAATTAAATATACCTTTTAAAATCCCTAGAGGATACAATCAAATCAATGTTGATCAATAAAATGAGATTTGTTTTAACAATTTTATTTCTGTTTTCCCTATTAGGAGATGGAATGCTTTTTGCTCAGTCAAAAGAGACTTTAGAGAGAAAACGGCAAGAACTAACTTCTGACATCAAGCAAATTGAAAAATTAATTGACAATTCACTTAATAAGAAAAGAGCTTTAGTAACTAATTTAGAAAACTTAAAATTTAAAATTGATCTTCAAAAGAAGCTAATTATGAACATAAATAATCAGCTTAATATAATTGTTGATGAAACTGAGAGAAACACGATAGAATTAAATCAATTATTAAAAAAGCAGAAAAAAGTAAAAGAAGACTATGCCTCAATGGTTCTTAAGTCCTACAAACATAAATCAAAACTCAATAGAATAATGTTTGTTTTTTCAGCAAATAATTTTACGCAGGCTTATAAGCGTTTACAGTACTATAAACAATATGTAAAATATAAGGATAAACAAATACAACAAATTAGGCTTAATACCAAATTAATAGACGATGCCCTAAAAGAATTAGATGAACAAAAAACCCAAAAGCAAGATTTAATCTTAGCAAATGAGAAGATTAAAATAAATTTAGATAAGGAAAATTTGACACAAAAGAATATGATTGTTGAGATTAGAGCTGATGAAAAACGATTTGTTAATCAAATAAAGATAAAGCAGAAACAAACCCAGGAAATTGATAAACAAATAGAAAAAATAATTGCGGAGGCTACAGCAAGGGCTAAAAATAAAAACTTGTCGGAGTTTAATTTAACAGCAGAAGCAAAATTAATTTCTAAAAAGTTTAACGAAAATAAAGGAAAATTACCATGGCCAGTTGAAAAAGGAATGATAATATTAAGATATGGTAGGCAGCCCCACCCAATAGTAAAAACAACTACAATTCAGAGCAATGGGGTAAGAATACTGACTAGTAAAAATCAAGAAGTCAGATCAATTTTTGATGGAAAAGTACACTCAATAATAGTTTCTAAAAACGGGAGTCATGCAATTTTAATTCAACACGGAATTTTTTTCAGTGTTTATAAGAATCTTACAGAAATTTATGTAAAAAAAGGAGAAATAATAGAAACTAAACAAGCTATAGGAAAATTGAATACAAACAAATCTACTGGTCAAACAATTTTAAACTTTAGTATTTTCAAGGATGGTTTGACGCAGAATCCTTCAGCATGGATATATAAAATGTAGAGATTATTTAAAAAGAGCTTTTAATTCAGCAGCATCTTTGGCCCTCATCTTCCCAGCTAAAACTAAACTCAATTGTCTCCGTCTTAATGCTCCATCATATCTTTGTTTTTCTTCTTCTGATTCAGGCTTTAATTTATCAACTGCTATTGGCTTCCCATTTTTATTGACGGCAACAAAAGTATAGATTGCTTCATTTGCTTTAATTTTGTCTCCTTTTTCATCATCAATCCAAACATCAATATAAACTTCCATAGATGAATTAAAAACTCTTGAAACTTTTGCTTGAATAGTAACAGTACTTCCTAATGGAATAGCTTTATCAAAAGACACATGATTCACAGAGCTGGTAACAACAATTTGTTTTGAGTGGCGTCTAGCAGATATACTAGCTGCGCTGTCCATTCTAGCAAGTAATTCGCCTCCAAATAAATTATTTAAAGGATTTGTTTCCCCAGGCAGGACAGAATCAGTCATTATTGTTAATGATGATTTAGGAGATTTTATACCCATTAGGTTTATTTGAAATTGTTTGGCTTTTAATTGACATCTTTATAAAGGAGCCATGCATTTATATTGTGTTTGCTTCTAATATTGTTAAGAGCATTTTTAGCCTCAGCTCTTGTGTTATAGCTAGCATAGGCAACTTGATAAAGACCAAAACTATTTTGACCAATTTTCCTTGCATCGTTATATCCTACAGCCTTTAATTGTTCTAACTTAGAGTAACTATTTTCTTTAACTCTAAATGATCCCCCAACAATATGAAAATCTCCATACTTCTTGCTAAGACGAAGCTTTATAACAGGCAGGGGGTTGTCAATTACAAATGTTGCTTTTTGAATTTTATCTTCAATTTCTTTTTCAGCTTTTTTGTATGAAATTTGATTAGACACATTTATATCATTCAAATAGTTAGTTATAATACTTCCCCCAATAAATAATGTAATTATTAAAACGGCAGCATACTTATAATATGTATTAAACTTAAAGTTTTTATCAACAGAATTTTTATTTACTTTACTAGCTGAAAACTCAAAAAGACCAAAGGCACTACTTAAAAAATTTACATTATTTGAAGGGTTAAAAATATATTTGTCATTTTTTAATGATAACGAGCCAATATCTTTAAACTTTACTAGCCCCCCATTATTTAAGGTTTTATTATATGAAAGTATTTTTTTATCAATTTTCTTTACTGCTTTTTCACGAGAAATATTTTCTACTATTGCAATATGATTTGCAAGGAGGCCGTCATTTTCTTTGATCTGTGCATTAAAGGAAATATGTTTTGAGGGAGGATAAATTACATTACTTGATTCATCAATTTTTGCAGAGATATTTCTAGTAATAAACGCACCTAAATTTGGCAATACCACACAGTCATATCGATATAGTAAATCTTTAACGTATTTATCAAATTTCATTTAAAAATTTTAACATTTCAATATATAAATAATTAAATATTTTATCAAGCAAATATTTAATTATATCCAAGTTTTTTACGAACTCTTTTTAATACTGTGTCTGCAGTCTCTTTTGCTTTTGTTGCGCCAGCATCTAATATTTTATCTATTTCGTCTAGATTATTTAGATAGTGATTAAACTCTTGTCTTTCTTTGGAAAATTTATTAAGAATTAAAGTGAACAATTCTTCTTTTGCCTGTCCATATCCGTACCCACCTCTTTCATACTTAGATTTAATATCAGCTATTTCAGGTTTTGATGCAATTAGTTTATAGATATTAAAAAGATTACATGTTCCCCAGTCTTTTGAAGCTTCAATGGGAGTGCTGTCAGTTTTTATTGTTTGTATTTGTTTTTTTAGTTTTTTCTCATCAAGAAAAATATCTATTATATTGTTTTTACTTTTACTCATTTTTTGCCCATCTGTTCCAGGAATTGACATATTTTTATTATTAGGCTCAGCTTGAGGTACAATAAAAGTCTCTCCATTAATGTTGTGAAATCTATTAGCAACATTTCTTGTTATTTCAAGATGTTGGAGCTGATCTTTGCCAACAGGAACAATATTTGCATCATATAATAAAATATCTGCTGCCATTAACATAGGATAATTAAATAATCCCGAGTTCACATCTTGCAGTCTATTTTGTTTATCCTTAAAACTATGCGCAAGAGTTAGTCTTTGATAAGGAAAATAACAACTAAGATACCAAGCTAATTCTGTGACCTGGGGGATATCACTTTGTCTATAAAAAATAGTTTTTTTATGATCTAACCCAAATGCAAGCCACGCTGCTGCCGTGGCATAAGTGTTATGAGATAGAATTTTGTAGTCTTTAATTTGAGTAATTGAATGTAAATCTGCAATGAACAAATAAGATTCGCTATTTTTTGTTTGTGACATTTGAATTGCTGGAATAATCGCCCCCAAAATATTACCCAAATGAGGTGTTCCAGTGCTTTGAATCCCCGTTAAAATTCGATTAGATTTTTTATCCATTATTACAAAGTTAAACCTTTTATTAAAATAATTTAATTAGTTTTGAAAGTTGTGAAATTTTTAAAGTATTTTTTCTGGACATTATATAATATATGGTTCTATATATTGGTTACAGTTTTAACAATACTTGTATTGTGTCCCGGATTCATTTTTTTAGTAGTAAATAAAAGGGCATATAAACACTTTTATTTCTTTGGGGTAATGTGGTCTAGGCTTATATTATTTTTTATGGGATTTTACCCTATTATTAATCAAAAGCTAGATTTAGACACAGAAAAATCTTATGTCTTTGTAGGTAATCATGTTTCTATGATTGATGTAATGTTGATGGTTTCAGTTGCATCAAAATATCCTATGGTGTTTGTTGGAAAGAAAGAGTTAGAAAAAATACCAATTTTCGGATATTTATATAGAAAGACTTGTGTTCTAGTTGATAGAAGCAGCCCTGAAAGCAGAAAAGCTGTCTTCAATAGTACAAGAGAGAAACTAAACAATGGAACAAATATTTGCTTTTTCCCTGAAGGAACAGTCCCTTCTCCTGAAATTGAATTAGGAGAATTTAAACAGGGTGCATTTAGCATAGCCATTGAACATCAAATTCCAATTATTGTTTTCACATTTTTAGACAATAAAAAAAGATTTCCCTGGAGCTTTGGAAATCTGCTAGCCGGCTCAAAAGGAATGCCGGGAGCATTGAGAGTAATTACCCACGAACCTATTTCAACCAAGAATTTAGCAATGAAAGACATGAAGGATCTTAGCGATAAGGTTAGAAATATTATGTTAAAGGATTTAAGAGAAGCCTAATTGATTATCTCTTTTATTTGTTTCTCTAGTTTTTCCATTAATTCTGGATTGTCAGACAAAATTCCTTTTACAGCATCTCTCCCTTGCCCCAATTTTGTTCCTTCATAACTAAACCAAGAACCACTCTTGTTTATTATTTCTGCATTAACAGCAAGATCTATAATTTCACCAACTTTTGATATTCCCTTTCCATACATTATATCAAATTCAGCCAATCTAAATGGTGGAGCAACTTTATTTTTAACAATTTTAACACGCGTCCTATTTCCAACGACACCGCCATCACTGTTTTTAATTTGTGTAGAGCGTCTAATATCTATTCTAATAGAGGCATAGAATTTTAATGCATTTCCTCCTGTTGTCGTTTCAGGATTCCCAAACATAACTCCAATTTTTTCTCTAAGCTGGTTAATAAAAAAGACAGTACAATTCGTCTTGCTAATTGAGGCTGTTAATTTTCTAAGAGCTTGTGACATTAGTCTGGCATGTAATCCCATTTTTGAATCTCCCATCTCTCCTTCAATTTCACTTCTAGGGGTAAGAGCTGCAACAGAATCAATTATGACCATATCAATAGCGCCAGACCTAATAAGGTTATCAGTAATTTCTAATGCCTGTTCGCCATTATCGGGCTGTGATATTATAAGATTTTTAATATCAACGCCTAAATTTTCAGCATAAAATCGATCAAATGCATGTTCTGCGTCAATGAAAGCTGCAATTCCGCCTTTTTTCTGACATTCTGCAAGTGCATGTAGGGTCAGTGTTGTTTTACCTGATGATTCAGGACCATAGACTTCAATAACTCGTCCTTTTGGATACCCACCTACACCTAGTGCAATATCTAATCCCAATGATCCAGAGTGCGTAGCCTCAACAGTGGTGTCTGGAGAGTCACCCATTTTCATTACAGTTCCTTTGCCATAAGCTTTGTCTAGCTTTTCTAATGTTAATTTTAATGCTTTTTGTTTGTTTTCTTTTTCTGAACCCATTTTATCTTACTTATGTAAATGCTAATTTAGAACAACTTTTTTCAGAATACAATTTTTAAGGTTAGTTGTTTTTGTCCTTTTTTCTATAAGATAATAAATATTACTTTTGTATTTAAGTAATTTATAAACAAGTATAGCATGCAACTGTACAACAAACTTAGCTCTGATGAGCGATCAAAAATTTTAGATATTTCTAAAAGAAAAAGAATTACCCTTTCCTTCTATCAATATGCGCACATCAAAAGTCCACAAATATTCAGAGACAAATTATTTGTTGCATGGAATAATCTTGATGTTTTAGGAAGAATATATGTGGCTTCGGAAGGAATAAATGCACAACTTTCATTGCCAAATAAAAAATTTTCAAAATTTCAAAAACACTTAAACTCTATATCATTTTTAAGAGACATACGTTTAAATATTGCAGTTGAACAAGAAAATAAATCTTTTTTAAAATTAACAATCAAAGTAAGAGATAAAATTCTTGCTGATGGATTAAATGATAATTCATTTGATGTAACAAATAAAGGCATTCATTTAAATGCACAGGAGTTTAATGATTTAATGAAGCAAAATAATTCTATTGTAATTGATATGAGAAATCATTATGAAAGTGAAATAGGACATTTTAAAAACGCTGTTTTACCTGATGTTGACACTTTTAGAGATTCTCTAGATATTATTGAAAAGGACTTAAGTGAACACAAGGAAGATAAAAAATTACTTATGTACTGTACTGGAGGAATAAGATGCGAAAAAGCAAGCGCCTATTTTAAGTATAAGGGGTTTAAGAAAGTATATCAATTAGAAGGGGGGATCATTGAATATATTCGCCAAGTAAAGGAAGAAAATTTAGAAAACAATTTTTTAGGAAAAAATTTTGTTTTTGATAATAGAAGAGCTGAAAAAATAAGTGATAATATAATTTCAAATTGTCATCAATGCGACAAGCCATTTGATGTTCATACAAATTGCGCAAACGATGCTTGCCATCTTTTATTTATTCAATGTGAAGAATGTAAAACAAAAATGCAAAATTGTTGTTCATATCAATGTTTAGAAATAAAAAAAATGCCATATAAACTTCAAAAGCAATTACGTAGAGGACAAAAGAATAGCAATGACATATTTAAAAAAGGAAGAACAAAAAATATAACAACATTTAACTAATTCTTAATAATGTCTTGTAAAAATTGTATTTCAAAAAGCAATGGTACTCCTAGAGGATGTAATAATAATGGGGCATGCACTAGTAATTCGTGTAATACCTTTACAGTGTTTGATTGGCTAAATGACATAACTGCTCCAGACGATAAAACCATGTTCCCTTTTTGTGAGGTTAGGTTTAAAAATGGAAGAAAGGACTATTATAAAACTAATTCTATTTTACTTTCAATTGGAAATGTTGTTGCCACTCAAGTTGAAAAAGGCCATGATGTTGGAGTTATTACTTTATTAGGAGAATTGGTAAGAATACAGATGAAGAAAAAAAACATTAATCATGAGTCTGGGGATGCTCTTGGTATTTATAGAATTGCTTCACAAAAAGATATTGATGTATGGCAAATTTCTCGAGATAAAGAAGAAGCTGTTAAAGTAAGAGCAAGAAAATTAGCTTTGAAGCTTGAATTAAAAATGAAGATTTCTGATGTTGAATACCAGGGGGATGGGAGCAAAATAATCTTTTATTATACAGCTGATGATAGAGTTGATTTTAGAGAACTTATTAAACTTTTTGCAAGAGAATTTAAATCAAGAATTGAGATGAAGCAAGTGGGACTAAGAGAAGAAGCATCTAGGCTGGGAGGAATTGGATCTTGTGGGAGAGAATTATGTTGCTCTACATGGCTTCATGATTTTCGAGCAGTAAACACATCTTCCGCCAGATATCAACAACTATCAATTAACCCTGGAAAATTATCAGGCCAATGCGGCAAACTTAAATGTTGTTTAAATTATGAGCTAGGAACTTATTTAGAGGCTTTAAAATATATACCCAGAAAAGAAATTAAGATAAAAACAAAAAAAGGAATTGCTGTTTGCCAAAAGGTAGATATATTTAAAAGACGTCTTTGGTATTCATATTTGGATCATCCCATTGACTGGCATGAGCTGGACGCTAAGACTGCTAATAATTTGATTAAAACTAATAAAAAGGGAAGTACTGTTAGCTCTCTTGAAGACTTCGCAATAGCATCTAACAAGGATGACACTAATAATCTGTCGTTAAAAACTGACAGTATTACTAGATTTGACCGCCCAAGAAATCGTAAGTTAAATAAATTAGAAAAAACATGATTTATAGATTATGTTTAATCATTATAGTTATTCTTTTTTCTTCATGTAAAAATGAGAGTTTGTTTAATCAATATAATTCTATGCCAATGGCTTGGCATAAGGATAGTGTTGTAAAATTTAATTTTCAAATAAAGGACTCATTTGCACGTTATAATACATATATAAAAGTTAGGCTTAATGATGACTATATGTTTAATAATATTTATCTAATAGCAGCCTTGGAGAATTCTAAAGGGTTATTACTTATTGATACTCTGGAGTATCCAATGGCTTTAGATGAAGGAGAATTAATAGGAAGAAAGTTTATAAATATTGTGGAAAATAAGCTCCTACATAAAGAAAATTTTACCTTAGTTAAGGATGTAGAATATATGCTTAGCATTAAACATGCAATGCGATTAATAAATAAAACAGAAGGAATTGAATCCCTTGAAGGCATTTTAGATATTGGCTATAGCGTAGAAAAAATAAAATAATACTATTGACAAATAGAAATTCAAATATCAAAAAAAAGAAATATAAGATTTACACAATTGCTATGTGGACGTCTTTTGTGCTAATTGTATCAGGAATTACAGGAGGTTTTTATTATGCTTCAATTGGAGGATTAGGGGATATGCCAGATCTTAAAGTATTGGAAAATCCAAAAACAAATTTAGCAAGCGAGGTGTTTTCTTCAGACAATAAAACCTTGGGGAAATATTATTTTAATGACAATAGGACTCCTGTTATATTTGATGAATTGCCTAAGCATCTTGTAGAAGCATTGCTTTCAATTGAAGACATTCGTTTTTATAATCATTCAGGCATTGACTTCATCTCTACTTTTAGGGCAATATTAAAATTTGGAAGAGATGGAGGAGGTAGTACAATATCTCAACAATTAGCAAAGCAATTATTTCATGGAGAAGGCTCAAAAAATACATTTGCTAGAATTTCGCAAAAAATTAAAGAATATATTATTGCTATTCGTCTTGAAAAACAATACACAAAAAATGAAATAATTGCACAATATTTAAACATCTATGATTTTAATAATAATGCTGATGGAATTAGAAGTGCAGCAAGAATATATTTTGCTAAAGAACCAATTGATTTAAATATTAATGAATCTGCAATACTTGTTGGGATGTTAAAGAATTCTTCATTATATAATCCTAGACCACACAGAAACCCTATTGGTGTAAAAAACAGAAGAAATGTAGTCTTGAATCAAATGTTTAAATATGGTTATATAAATGAGACAATTAAAGATTCAATTAAAGCAGAGCCTCTTTTATTAAAGTATACTCCAGAGTCACATAGAGAAGGATT
>JAAZXZ010000063.1 GCA_014239895.1 Flavobacteriaceae bacterium | reverse complement strand
TCTGGTTCTGGTTCTGGCTCTGGTTCTGGTTCTGGCTCTGGTTCAGGTTCAGGTTCTGGTTCAGGTTCAGGTTCAGGTTCTGGTTCAGGTTCAGGCTCTGGTTCAGGTTCAGGTTCTGGCTCAGGCTCAGGTTCAGGTTCTGGCTCAGGTTCAGGTTCAGGTTCTGGCTCTGGCTCTGGTTCAGGTTCTGGCTCTGGCTCTGGCTCTGGTTCAGGCTCTGGTTCAGGTTCAGGTTCAGGCTCAGGTTCAGGTTCTGGCTCAGGTTCAGGTTCAGGTTCTGGCTCTGGTTCAGGCTCTGGAACTTCTAATATATCTTCCTTTTTTACCTCGTCTTTCTCTAATTCATCATCTTTTGACTTTTTTTTCTTCTTAAAAATCGAAAATAACTTCTTGAAAAAACCCATATTTTAGTTTTGCTTAATATTGTTATACGTAAATATATAACAAATGCTGCTTTGCTTTAGAAACCTATTATAAAAGATATGAGAAATTGTTGTTTATTTCTTTCCTAGAAAATCATTGACCTTTTCAGCCGGTAAAATTGACTCAACAAAAAGATATGCTCCAGATTTTGGAGATTTAACCATTTTTATTGCTTTTGTAAGTCTTTTTGAGTTTTTTTGAAGTGTTGCTACCGCCTTTTTTGCCATGATAAATATAAATTTTACTTTATTTCTTTATGTAATGTCATTTTCTTTAGAATTGGGTTAAATTTTTTCAATTCAATTCTATCAGGTGAGTTTTTCTTGTTTTTAGTGGTAATATATCTAGAAGTCCCAGACATACCGCTATCTTTATGCTCTGTACATTCTAAAATTACTTGAACTCTGTTTCCCTTTTTTGCCATGATAAAGACTATTTAATAAATCCTTTAAGTTTAGCGTCTTTTAGAGCTGCCTGAATACCAATCTTATTTATAGTCTTTAAAGCAGAGGTAGATATTTTTAATGTAATCCATTTATCCTCTTCAGGAATATAAAAACGTTTTTTTATCAGATTAGCATCAAATCTTCGTTTAGTCCTGTTTAAAGAATGAGAAACATTATTCCCTACCATGCTTTTTTTACCAGTAAGCTCACAAGTTCTAGACATAATATTAAACTTATTATAAAATATAAATTATCAGCCGCGAATTTACAATTTTTTTACAATCCACAAGCTAAATTTATCAATTTTTTATAGGTTATCCTTTAGCAATTCTAAGGCTCTTACAACAGTATTGTTTATCACTTCTTTTCTATTACCATCAAAATTTAATTCATATGTATTTACATTATTTTCTGTTGCAACTGATATAAACACCTTACCTATCTTTACATTTGATTCGCCCTTTTCTGGGCCAGCATTCCCTGTTGTAGATATAGAAAAATCTGAGTTAAAGAGATTTTTAACTGAAATAGCCATTAATTCACAAACTTCTTTACTTACAACTGAATAATCATTAATAGTTTTAGCATCTAAACCAAGAATATTTGTCTTAGACTCAGTTGAGTAGCAAACTATTCCACCCTTAAAATAAGTAGAAGCTCCTTCATTAGAAACAATTCTAGAGCATATTGAACCACCAGTGCAACTTTCTGCAACAGAAAGAGTCTTCTTTAATTCTTTAAATTTAGATGCTATTATTTGTTCTAAAGAAGACATTAGTTTTATTTTATATTTATAGTTAAAAGCTCATTATCATTCAAATAACCTTTTAGTTTATCATTTAATTGAACTTTTCCTACTCCAGCTGGGGTTCCTGTAAAGATTATATCTCCAATTTTTAATGTAAAAAATTTAGATATATATTCAATTAATTCATCGACCTTCCAAAGCATCAAGCTAGTATTTGAATTCTGTACAATTTCATCATTTTTTGTTAATCTAAAGTCAATATTATCAATATTATTAAAATCCTTTTTATTTTTCCAATCCCCAATAAGACAAGATCCATCAAAAGCTTTTGCTTTTTCCCAAGGCAATCCATTTTTCTTTAACTCTAGCTGCAAATCTCTAGCTGTAAAATCTATACCAAGACCTATTTCATCATAATATTTATGACTAAATTTCTTTTCAATAAACCTACCCAGTTTATTTATCTTTATAATCACCTCTAATTCATAATGTATCTCGTTAGAAAAACTTGGAATAAAAAAAGGCTGCCCTTTATTAATAATTGCAGTCTGGGGTTTTAGAAATAATACAGGTTCTTTAGGTTTATTATTGTTCAGCTCCTTTATATGATCTACATAATTTCTTCCAACACAGATAATTTTCATTTTTATTAAATTTCTCTATTGACATCCCAAGACTCTAAATAATCTTTTACACCTTTTATAAACTTACTACCCAATGCTCCATTAACAACACGATGATCATAGGAATGCGATATAAACATTTTATGTCTTATTCCAATAAAATCGCCTTGATCAGTTTCTATTACGGCAGGCACCTTTCTAATAGCTCCTAAAGCAAGAATACCTACCTGTGGCTGATTTATAATTGGTGTTCCCATTACACTGCCAAATACCCCTACATTAGTAATAGTATAAGTTCCGCCATAAACATCATCTGGATTTAAATTATTGTTTCTTGCTCTAAATGATAAATCATTAACAACTTTTGTCATTCCTACTAGATTAAGTTGATCAGCTTTCTTTATAACAGGAACAATCAAATTTCCATCTGATAGTGCTGTTGCCATTCCAATATTAATATCCTTTTTAACTATAATATTCTCACCATCAACAGATATGTTTAACATAGGAAATGATCTTAAATTAACCGCAACTGCTTCTATAAAGATTGGGGTAAAAGTTAACTTTTCACCTTCTCTTTTTTGAAAGTTATCCTTTACTCTATTTCTCCAATTCCAGATCTTTGTTACATCAACTTCAATAAAAGATTGAACATGAGCAGAAATTTTAATTGATTCTGACATATGTCTTGAAATAATCTTTCCCATTTTAGTCATTTCAATTATCTGATCATTTTCAATTCTATCAATGTTTATTTCTGGGCTTATATGGATATCAGAGGCAGGAGAATCTTCTTGCTGTAATCTTGATTTTAAATAATTTAAAATATCAGCTTTTGTTATTCTGTTATTTTTACCTGTTCCTTTAATTAGCTGAAGTTCATTGTC
The DNA here is from genome assembly GCA_014239895.1 of Flavobacteriaceae bacterium. Lineage (GTDB taxonomy): Bacteria > Bacteroidota > Bacteroidia > Flavobacteriales > Flavobacteriaceae. The sequence goes on along the minus strand of JAAZXZ010000063.1, from coordinate 3,728 downwards.
AGTGATTTTTTCCTTTTTAATTATATTTTTTACCAAAGGAGAATAAAATCTATTATTAGAGCTGTCTTTTATTTCAATAACATTTTCTTTACTAGGAACATTATCTTGTGGAATATTTTTATTTCCTAATTTATTGTTTTCTGTATTTAAATCTTTTTTTTGATCTATTTCAATTATTGTTTCAGTAGTTTTAATTTCAGAATCAGTCTCAATAATTGCTATTGTTTCGCCTACTTTGATTACTTCATTAATCTTAAAACATTTTTCTATCAAAATTCCTTTATGTTCAGACGGAACTTCAGAGTCAACCTTATCTGTAGCAATTTCTACTACAGCCTCATCCATTTCAATACTATCTCCTACATCTTTTAACCAAGAAGTTAAGGTAGCCTCTGCTACACTTTCTCCCATCTTTGGTAATTTTAATTCAAACTTGCCCACAGTAAAATATAATTGATTAAAAATGCAAAACAAAATTAATGAAAAAACATGTAATAAATTATTTATTTAAATCAAATAAAATTACTTCACCATGTTCTCTAGAATTGTAACTTCCTATTAGAAAGTTAGATGCTTTAGGTATAATTTTAAATATGATTCCTTTTTTCTTTGACAGTTTCTGCATTGTAGAAATAATATTTTTAAAAGTAAGATAATTAGAATCAAAAATAATTTCGCAATTTTCTAATTTATCAGATAGTTTTTGAATTGAATCAATTTTTATTGTTACCCTGTTTTTTAAGCCAGCATAATCATTATCTGATATTAAAAAACAGTCTTTAGGCTTAGTTCTAGATCTTAGTTTAGATGTAATCATAAATGATTTGAAAAATATAATTAATTCAAGTGTCAAAAATGATAAGATCTTGCTAAAGATATTCTTAGCTATATACTTTCTATAATATATACCCATAGCTCCATAAAAATTTTTATAATATTTAGAATTTTTACTGGTACTCTCACCTTTGTAGTGTATTATCGATGTATCTCCATAATAATAATTTTTTAGGCCTTTTTTGAGTATTTTATATGATAGATCAATGTCTTCACCAAACATAAAATATTTTTCATCAAATCCTCCTGTCTCCTCAAATACTTGTTTGTCCATGAACATTATTGCTCCACATAATACATCTACCTGCCCAATAGCATCCTCTGACTGTTTATTTGAATAATAGCTGTTTTTTAAACCAAAAAATTTTTTAATTACCATTGATGTATGAGGTAAGCTCCTTTTACTTTCTGGTAAAAAAATACCTTGACCATCGATCATCTTACAAGCGATTATTCCTACATTATTAGTTGATTTTTTAAAGTCTATTATCTTATAAAAAAAATCTTCTGGAACAACAGTGTCTGGATTTAAGAAACAAATATTTTTACCCTTAGCTTTTTTAACAGCTAAATTATTTGCACAAGAAAAACCTACATTATATTTATTTCTTATTAAAATAACCTCAGAAAATGATGATTCAATCATATCAATTGTGTCATCATTTGAGTTATTGTCAACTACTATTATCTCTGATTTTATTTTGTTTAAAGAGGCTCTAAGGCTTCTTAAACATAATTCTAGAAAAAATCTAGAATCATAGCTAACTATAATGACTGATAAGTCCAAATTTAATTTTTTATTGAAGTTTCAAAAGGAATTCTATTGGTTATACTCCTAGCTAATGTAATTTCATCCGTGTATTCTAAATCGTCACCTATTGAAATTCCTCTTGCAATTGTTGATGTAATAATATTAAATTTATTAATAAGCTTATATATATAGAAATTAGTGGTATCTCCCTCCATTGTTGAGCCCAATGCAAATATTATCTCACTAATTCCTCCCTTTCCGATTTTATCTGTTAAACTTGATATATTTAAGTCATTAGGTCCAATTCCATCTAATGGCGATATTTTTCCTCCTAAAACATGATACATACCTTTATATGAACTAGTGTTTTCAATTGCCATAACATCTCTTATATCTTCTACAACACAAATGACGGAATTGTCTCTGTTAGGATTTGAACAAATATCACATAATTCATCATCACATATATTGTGACAATTTTTACAAAATTTTACCTTATGACGCATTTCAGAAATAGCTTTTGCAAGATCGTCTGATTGATCAGAAGGTTGGCGTAAAAGAAATAATACAAGTCTTAATGCAGTCCTCTTACCAATACCCGGCAATTTTGATATTTCATTAACAGCTGTTTCAATAAGTTTTGATGAAAATTCCATTTAGCAAACTTACAAATTTTACAGATTGAAAAATAAAACGTTTCTAATAAAGAATTATTTGGTAAATCATACAAATAATATGTAATTTGAATAATTATATTCCCCTAATGAACGCAAGCAATATTTTAATTTTAATTGTTGGATATTTCATTCTCCTTTTTGCAATTTCATATATAACAGGGAAGAATGATAGTAATTCTATTTTTTTTAGTGCTGGAAAAAATGCTCCATGGTATATAGTAGCATTTGGAATGGTAGGAGCATCTTTATCGGGTGTTACATTTATATCTGTCCCTGGTTGGATTGAAAGCTCTCAATTTAGTTATTTACAAGTTGTGTTTGGATATTTCTTTGGCTATTTAGTTGTCAGCCAAGTGCTTTTACCTGTGTATTACAAACTTAATCTAACCTCAATTTATGAATATTTAAATTTTAGGTTTGGAACAGTTGCTCACAAAACTGGTGCTTTTTATTTTTTTATTTCTAGACTTTTAGGTGCATCATTTAGATTATTCTTAGTTGCTATTGTCTTACAACAGTTTGTTTTTGATCAATGGAATATTCCTTTTCCTGTAACAGTTACTATTTCAGTTATCTTAATTTGGATTTACACATATAGAGGCGGAATAAAGACTATTGTTTGGACTGACACCTTGCAAACATTCTTTATGATTCTGGCTGTACTTATTTCAATTTCTGAAATCTTAAATAATCTAAACTGGAGTTTTATAGAATTTTTAAAATCTGATGAGTTTAGCAATTACAACACAGTTTTTTTTACTGATAATATAATGGAAAGGCACCATTTTTTAAAATCATTTATTGGAGGAATATTTGTTACTATTTGTATGACTGGATTAGATCAAGACATGATGCAAAAAAATCTAACTTGCAAATCCCTAAAGGATGCACAAAAAAATATGTTGGTCTTTAGTATTATACTAGTTATTGTTACTTGCTTTTTCATGATACTTGGTAGTCTTCTTTTCATTTTTAAAAATAATAATGACATATTAATGCCATTAATGGATGGTCAGCCTAAAACTGATCTATTGTTCCCTGAAATTGCGCTAAATGGCGAATTAGGCATATTGTTGTCTATTACATTTATTCTTGGTCTTATAGCTGCAGCTTATAGTAGTGCAGATAGCGCATTGACTTCGCTTACGACTTCATTCTGCATAGATTTTATTGATATTAAAAATAAAAATGCTAGCATACAAAAAAGTATTAGAAAAAAAGTACACGTACTAATGAGTATAACTCTAATTATAATAATCATATTATTTAAATATGTTCTCAGTAGTAATATCATTGACAGTCTTCTTACAGTTGCTTCTTACACTTATGGTCCTTTACTTGGATTATTTGCCTTTGGATTATATACTAACTATAGTCTAAGAGAAAAATATATTTATGCTGTAGTAATACTTGCTCCAATTTTAACATATATTTTAAGTATATCGCCTACCTTATATGCATATAAT
>JAAZXZ010000119.1 GCA_014239895.1 Flavobacteriaceae bacterium | reverse complement strand
TCACTTGCAGGGAGAGAAGTTTATGAAAAAGGAAATGTTTATTCTGCTTCAAAGCATGCTGTAAATGCCATTTCAAAAGGCATGAGAATTGACCTAAACAAAAATAATATTAAAGTATCTGAAATAAATCCTGGACTAGTTGAAACTGAATTTTCTAAAGTTAGATTTAAAGGAGATCCAAAAGCTAACAAAGTATATGAGGGTTATAAAGCTTTAGAAGCTGAAGATATTGCTGAAATTATAGAATTTGTAATCTCAAGACCTCATCATGTAAATATAGCAGATGTACTGGTCCTTCCCCAAGATCAAGCAAGTAGCTCGATTATAAATAAAAAATAATTTTTTAAATTGCGGGCATGAAAAAACTATTTTATTTATTTCTTGTATTAGGTTTATTTAATTGTAGTAATGAATCAGTAGATGATAATATTAATATTAATCCTAATTTAGAATCAGAGTTTAAGGGTTTATGGTCGGGGTCTTTTTCTGGAGAAGATAATGGAACCTGGACATTAACTGTGCAAAATACAGGAATTGTTGTAGGAAGTTTTACTTCTAAAGATCATAATGAAATTCATTCTTTTTCAGGTTCTGTAGATGAAAATGGAGATATTCTAGCATCTATAGTTTTAGAAAATGTTACAGGAAGTTTTGCAGGTAATTTAAATAACGGTTTAAGTTCTGGCTCTTATTCGGTTAGTAGTAGGGATGGAGTTTTTGAAGGCAGGCCAAGTACTGATGATGAAAGTAGAATAGTAAACCATTGGAATTATTATTCTGCCGAGTATGAATCAGGTGAAATACTGTATTATGATAACGAAATATATTGTCCTGAACTACATATGGAATTCAGAGAAGATGGAACTTTTACAGATTATTTTTACGCAGACTATTCAACTAATCCAAATCCAGATTGCCCACAAGACCCAATGTTTGGCACTTTTTCTGTACAGGACGGATATTATGAAATGCTTTATGAATTAGGGGGGTCTCAGGATTTATCAGAGTCTGATATATATATCACTTACCCAGATGATAATACAATTAATTATGCCTATCAAAATGTTTTATGGACATATAAGGTCGATTTAAATCTTTAATACAACCTCTTTTTAAGCCCTCAATAATTACAAATCAAATTTAATTCCTTGAGCTAATGGCAACTCATCAGTATAGTTAATTGTATTTGTCTGCCTTCTCATATAAATTTTCCAAGCATCAGAACCTGATTCTCTTCCGCCTCCAGTATCTTTTTCTCCTCCAAATGCCCCACCAATCTCAGCACCAGAAGTTCCAATATTTACATTGGCTATTCCACAATCAGAACCTGCCACCGATAAAAACTTTTCAGCTTCTTTCAAGTTATTTGTCATTATTGCAGATGATAACCCTTGCTTAACATCGTTTTGAATTTGAATAGCAGAACTGACATCGCCTGAATATTTAAGTAAATACAAAATTGGTGCGAAAGTCTCTTGTTTAACTATTTCAAAATCCGGTTCAGCCTCTACTATAGCTGGTTTTACATAACAGCCACTCTCATATCCCTCGCCAGATAAAACTTCGCCTTCAACAATAATATTTCCTCCTTCTGCTTTTACTTTTTCCAATGCTTCGCTATACATTCTTACCGCATCAGTGTCAATTAATGGCCCTACATGATTAGATTGGTCTAGTGGATCTCCAATTTTAATTTGCCCATATGCGCTTACCAATGCATCCTTTACAGCATCAAAAATTGATTCATGAATAATTAGTCTTCTTGTAGATGTACATCTTTGTCCAGCAGTTCCAACCGCGCCAAAAACCCCGCCAATTATAGTCATCTTAATATCTGCATCTGGGGTTACTATAATAGCATTATTCCCTCCTAACTCCAGTAATGATTTGCCTAGTCTTTTACCAACTTCTGCCGCTACAATTTTACCCATCCTTGTTGATCCTGTAGCTGAAATTAATGGAATTCTATTATCCTTAGTCATAAATTCCCCTACTTTATAATCTCCATTAATCAAGCAAGAAATACCTTCAGGCAAATTGTTTTCTTTTAATACAGATGCAATAATGTTTTGACATGCAATTGAGCATAAAGGTGTTTTTTCACTTGGTTTCCAAACGCATACATCTCCACAAATCCAAGCGAGAGAAGTATTCCATGCCCAAACAGCTACAGGAAAATTAAAAGCTGAAATAATTCCTACTATCCCTAAAGGATGATATTGTTCATACATTCTATGGCCTGGTCGTTCACTATGCATGGTAAGCCCATGAAGTTGTCTTGATAGTCCTACTGCAAAATCACAGATATCTATCATTTCTTGAACCTCTCCCAGTCCTTCCTGAAAGCTTTTTCCCATTTCATAAGAAACTAACATTCCTAAAGGTTCTTTAAGTTCCCTTAATTTATTGCCAAATTGTCGAACCATGTCTCCTCTTTTAGGAGCTGGCATCGTTCTAAAAAATGTAAATGCGCTCTGAGCAGATTTAATTACTTTTTCATAATCTTCAAAAGAGGTAGAAGTTACTGTTCCTATTAAACTTCCATCTACTGGGGAAATACTGTCTATTTTATCGCCAGTAGCAAAGAAGTTTGAACCTGTAGATGTGCCTAAATTATTAACATCTATGCCTAATTTTTGTAGGGAAATATCAATTTTCATAATAAATTATTTTTATCTTGAACGAAGATAATGATTTCTAATATTTAATTTAAATGAGATTCATTTACTTTATAATACTGCTAATTTGCTTTAACTGTAAAGACCAGGCTAGTCAACCTGTAATTGCTATACATGGCGGAGCTGGTATAATCCTCAAAGGAGATCTCTCCATTGAAAAAGAAAAATTAATACTAGAAAAATTAGACGAGGCAATAAGTCACGGGTATGAAATTTTAAAATCTACTGGTAGCAGTACAGATGCTGTTGTAGAAACTATAAAAATTTTGGAAAATTCACCACTATTTAATGCAGGTAAAGGAGCCGTATTTACCAATAGCGGTACTATTGAGCATGATGCTTCAATAATGAATGGTGAAAATCTTAATGCAGG
>JAAZXZ010000025.1 GCA_014239895.1 Flavobacteriaceae bacterium | reverse complement strand
ACTTTCAATTTTATCTTTTGTAATTCTTATTCCTGCAGTATCAATAAATCTATAATTCACACCATTTAATATCAACTCATCTTCAACTGTATCCCTAGTTGTTCCAGGGATTTCGCTCACAATTGCTCTTTCATCATTAAGCATTGTATTTAATAGTGTAGATTTCCCTGTATTTGGCTCACCTACTATCACTATAGGTATGCCATTTTTTATAACATTTCCCATCGCAAATGAATCAATCAAGACTGATATTGTGTCTTTTATTTTATGTATTAATACCTTTAATTCCTTAAGATTTGCAAATTCTACATCTTCTTCAGAAAAATCTAGTTCTAGTTCAATTAAAGAAGCAAAATCTAAAAGCTGTTGTCTAAGCTCTTTAATATCACTTTTAAAGCCTCCTCTCATTTGATTTAAAGCTATCTTGTGAGAAGCTGAACTCTTGCTGGAAATTAAGTCAGCTACAGCCTCAGCCTGGCTTAAATCTAATTTTCCATTTAAAAAAGCCCTTAGAGTGAATTCCCCTGCCCTAGCAGCTCTGCATCCATTATCAATAAATAGTTTAATTATTTCATTGTGTACATAACTACTACCATGACATGATATTTCTACTACATTTTCACCAGTATATGATTTAGGTGCAATAAATAATGATAGTAATACTTCATCAATAATTCTATTCTTATCAGAAATTTCACCTAAAGTAATTGTGTGAGATTTTTTATCTAAAAGCTTTGATCCGTCTTTTGATTTAAATAACGAATCAGTTATCTCAATCGATTTTGATCCAGAAACTCTAATAACTGAAATTGCCCCTGATCCTGCCGGGGTAGCCAATGCGATTATACTATCCTTATCTATCATAAACTATTTCAAAAATAGTGTTTTATATTATCTATTCTTTAGATAGAAATAAATTATTGGAATCAATAGAATTAATACTGTAGAAAAACTATTTGAAACTATTTCTGGTTTTAAAAATATAGTTATAAAAAATCCTGCAATCGCCCCTCCTAAGTGAGCTTCATGTCCTATGTTATCTTTAACATTCTTCATTGAATAGATTGAATACCATAGATACAAAAGCCCAAAAATATATGCAGGCATAGGTATTATAATAAAATATAAAGTCATCTTAGGATACAATAGAATTGAAGAGTAAACTATCCCCATTACAGCTCCACTTGCCCCAACAGCATTATAATTAATTTTGTTCTTATTAATCCTGTAGGTTAGCAGATTTCCAACATATAGACTAGCAATATAAATTATTAGAAAGCTTACTTCTCCTACTGATCTAATCACTGATTCAGCAAAGAAAAACAAGGTAAACATATTTACAAATAAATGACCTTGGTTAACATGAAGAAACCCTGAAGAAATATATCTAATTGTCTCTCCATTTTTAACTGCAAGAGGGTTAAACTTGTATTTATTAAAAAAATACCTGTCTTTGAATCCTTTATATGAGAAGATTATATTGGTTAATATTATTAGAAAACTTGTCAAGACTTAACTTAAATATTGGTTAATATTAATTATTCAAGCCAAATATAATATATATTTGCCTCATAATTATTTGAGTTATGCAACTACTCTCTTTTATTCTATTTTACCCTCTAATATGGGTTATATCTAAATTAAACTTTAGAGTATTATATGTTGTTTCTGATTTATTATTCTATTTTATATACTACGTACTTAGATATAGGAGGAAAACTGGCTATAATAACCTAAAAATGGTTTTTCCAGATAAAACCACAGAAGAGATTAAAGAAATTAATAAAATGTCAGTAATAAATTCTACTGATGCATTTGTGGAGTCTTTTAAATCTCTTAATATCTCAGAAGATGAGATGAAATCAAGATTTAAATTTAAAAATATCGAGGTAATTAATGAAATCGAAAAGAAAAATCAAAGTATGATTCTGCTATGCGGTCATTTTTCTGGTTTTGAATGGATGTTTATAATTGATAGGTATATAAAATCTAATTTTTATGCAGTCTATAAAAGATTAAGAAATAAATACTTTGATAAATTGGTAAAAAGAATTCGAAGCAGATACAATGGACGCTTAATTCATACAAAAGAAACTAGAAAAAGAATTGCAGAGAATAGTAAAACTGATTCATTAAATATATATGGATTTGCCTCTGATCAGACCCCAAGGTTTCAAAAAGCAGTTTATTGGAACTATTTTATGAATATATGGGTTCCTATTCATACTGGTGCAGAAAGCATTGCAAAACAGCATAATTTAGCCTTAGTATTTATGAAGATAAAGAAATTAAAAAGAGGTTATTATGAAACTACTTTTGAAAAAATAACAACTACTCCAAGAGACTTTAAAGATTATGAGATAACTGATAAGTATATGAAATTAGTTGAAAGGGCGATTTATACAACCCCTGAATTATATCTATGGTCTCATAGAAGATGGAAACATAGAGACAAAACTACTCCAAGTAAATAGCTAGCTAATTGCTTCTATCTCATTAATAAATTTATTGGCAATATTATCAGCTAAATCTTGAGTTTTAGCCTCGGAATATATCCTTATAATAGGCTCTGTATTACTTTTTCTTAACTGAACCCATGAATCTGAAAAGTCAATTTTTAATCCGTCAATTAAATTTATTTTTTCTTTAGAATACTTTTCTTTAAAATAGATTATCATTTTATCATATTTAAAATTTAAATCTATTTCTATCTTCTTTTTGCTCATGAAATAATTTGGGTAATTATTTCTGAGTTCTGAACATTT
>JAAZXZ010000147.1 GCA_014239895.1 Flavobacteriaceae bacterium | reverse complement strand
AACTACTCTATGATCACATGCTAGTGTAACTTTCATTGTATTTCCAACTTCAATATTTCCATTCTTAACAATTGGCTTTTGAACAATTGAACCAACTGAAAGTATAACTGAATTAGGTGGATTAATAATTGATGTAAAGCTTTCTATATCAAACATTCCTAAATTAGATATTGTAAATGTACTTCCCTGCATTTCTTCCAGGGCTAGTTTTTTATTTCTTGCTCTACCTGCAAGATCCTTAACTTTCGAATTAATATCTACGATACTCATCTGATCAACAAATTTTAAAACAGGTACAATTAGTCCTTCATCTACTCCTACGGCAACACCAATATGAATATGATTATTGTATCTAATCTTATCATCAAACCATTGTGAATTCAATTTTGGATTACTGGCCAATGCCAATGAACATGCTTTAATTATAATATCATTATATGAAATTTTCATATCAGGAATTGAATTATATTGTTCTCTTATAATGATTGCATTTGACATATCATATTCAACCGTTAGGTAATAATGCGGAGCATTAAATTTAGATTCTGACAGTCTTTTAGCAATAGTTTTTCTCATCTGAGAATGAGGTATTTCTTGGAAATCTTCAATGCCAACAAATGTCTTAGATTTGGCATCTTTTGAAGATGAAGTATAATTTTCTACATCAGATTTTATAATTCTTCCATTCTCTCCCGTGCCTTTTATTTCACTAATACTAATTCCGCGCTCATTAGCTAATTTTCTAGCTAGCGGTGAAATAAATATTCTTTTTGTAGATGCTGTGGTTTTACTAATTAGCTCAGGAACATTTTCAATTTCAAGTTCTTCTTTAACAACTTCAATCTCTTTATCTTCTTCTATTATTTCAATCTTTTCTTGAACTTCAGGTTTTTCATTTATTTGAATCTTTTCCTGAATTACTTCCTCAGATTTTTTAGTATCATCTAAAAGAGATTTATAGTCTTCATTAGCCTCACCAATTATTGCTAAGGGTTCATCAACCTTAGTACTCTCCCCTTCTTTAACCCCAATATATAATAATGTTCCATCATAAAAAGATTCAAACTCCATTGTAGCTTTATCAGTTTCTATCTCAGCTAAAATATCACCCTCACTTACCTTATCTCCTACTTTTTTAAACCAACTGGCGACAGTGCCCTCTTCCATGGTATCACTTAGTCTCGGCATTTTAATTAATTCAGCCATAGATTAAAGTTTGTGTTTTAAAAATGGATAATCTTTTTGTTCATACACTGCATCATAAAGAAGATTTTTTTCAGGGTATGCTGACTCTTCAGCAAACTTTTCGCACTCCTTAATTTTCTCTTTCACCCTGCTATCAATCTTTTCAATCTCATTTTTAGAAGCGTACTTTTTCTCTAATAATATTTTCTTAACCTGTAAAATAGGATCAATTTTTTTATATTCTTCAACTTCATCTTTAGTTCTATAATGTTGAGCATCACTCATTGAATGACCTCTATATCTATATGTTTTCATTTCTAAGAAAGTTGGACCATCTCCCTTTCTAGCACGTACTATTGCTTGACTAACTGCTCTAGCAACTTTAGCTGGATCCATACCATCAACGGGTTCTGCCGGCATTTCATACCCTAAACCTAGCTTCCATATATCTGGATTGTTAGAAGTTCTTTCTACAGAAGTCCCCATTGCATAACCATTATTTTCACATATAAAAACTACTGGTAATTTCCATAGCATGGATAAATTAAAAGTTTCGTGCAAAGAACCTTGTCTTGCAGCCCCATCTCCAAAACAGCATAGTGTCACCGCATCACTTCCATGGTACTTATCTCCAAAAGCTATACCTGCTCCCAATGGAATTTGACCTCCTACAATTCCGTGTCCACCATAAAAACGATTTTCTTTTGAAAAAATATGCATTGATCCTCCTAAGCCCATAGAAGTTCCCGTTACTTTTCCATATAATTCTGCCATTACCCTTTTTGGATCAACTCCCATACCTATGGGCTGAACATGATTTCTATAAGCAGTTATCATTTTATCTTTACTAAGATCCATTGCATGCAAGGATCCTGCTAATACAGCTTCCTGCCCATTATATAGATGTAAAAAACCTCTAACCTTTTGCTGAATATATACAGCTGCAAGCTTATCCTCAAATTTTCTCCAGAAGAACATGTCCTCATACCAAGACAAATATGTTTCCTTTGTTATTTTTCTCATTTAATTAGTAAGAATGATTCATAAAAATAAGACAATGATTTCTATTGTAAAAAGTTAATTTTATAATTTTTATAAAAAAGACTTGTCAAATTTAAATGGAAGAAGATTATTTATGGAATCTGTATATATTATTTTACCTTTTTCACCCATAAAATACAATCCAATATCGGAGTTTTGCTTAGTTTGAAATTCAGAAATTACTTGTCGACAAGAACCACATGGAGCAACGGGGTTATCATTAATTTTATTAATTGATCCAGCTATAACAGCTATTTCTTTGATTTTAATCTTTGGATATTTAGAATTTACATAGAATAAAGCTGTTCTTTCAGCACACAATCCAGATGGATAAGACGCGTTTTCTTGATTAGAACCGCATACAATTTCTCCATTCTCCAATAAAACTGCAGCGCCCACACTAAATTTTGAATATTCAGAATATGCAGATTCTCTTATTAATTTAGCCTTATTAAATAAAACTTTAATTTGATCAGGAAGTTCATCAATTGAATCGAAAACTTTAAAATTAGAATAAATCTTAATTTCTTTCATAATTAATTTTAATACTCCGTGTATTGATTACTACCAAAATTAAATGTTAATGAAAATCTTAAAGTATTCTCTAATGGGCTAGGTACTTTTGATGCTGAGAAAAGATAAGAAAGATCTATTTTTGTTCCAGAAAATTTAAAACCTGCCCCTAAGGCAAGAAATTTTCTAGCACCTTTTTCTTCACTTTCATTAAAAAATCCAGCTCTTATAGCAAAAGAGTCTTCATATAAATATTCTGCTCCTAGAGCCCATGTGAATTCTTTCAATTCCTCACTAAATCCACCTGGTGCATCAGAGAATGATTGAAAAACTCCTGAAAGGAAATCTACATCAGTAGACATCCCATCAATTATCTCAACATAAGATTCACCAACTTGCTCATCACCTTCATCAAAAATCCCATTATCATTATTATCATTGAACTCAGTATAGGTTCCTAATAGTGGTGGTGTAGGAACAAGTAATTTGCTAATTTCCGCAGTGACTGAAACTTTATTGTATTGATCTAAAATAAAATCAAATCCTCCTCCTAATTTAAAATTTGTCGGAAGGAAGGTCTCTCTCCCTGACTCATCATATTTAATTTTTGGGCCTAGATTTTGAAGTATAAAACCTCCTCTAAATCTACCATCAATACCTCCATAGGATTGCTCCTCACCTTGATAGTAACCAGAAACATCTACAGCAAAAGAACTAGCTGCTTGTGCCGTATCATCAACTGCCTGTATTTTT
>JAAZXZ010000023.1 GCA_014239895.1 Flavobacteriaceae bacterium | reverse complement strand
TATGAGTGTAAATGTTCCTAAACATCTAGTTAATGTATCTAATGGAAGACTAAGAAATGTAATTGAAAAAGATGATAACACTAAAACATACCAGTGGTTTGTTAGTAATCCGATAAATAATTATGGAGTAAATATTAATATTGGCGATTATGTTAATTTTTCTGAAAAGTATGATGGTGAAAAAGGAATTCTTGATATAGACTATTATGTTCTTAGAGATAATTTAGGAAAAGCAAAGGAGCAATTCAAACAAGTCCCTATGATGTTAGATGCTTTTGAACATTGGTTCGGCCCTTACCCCTTTTATGAAGACAGCTTTAAACTTGTAGAAGTTCCTTATTTAGGGATGGAACACCAGAGCTCTATCACCTATGGTAATAAATACATGCAAGGATACCTAGGAAGAGATTTATCACGTACTGGTTGGGGGTTGAAATTTGATTATATAATTATTCATGAATCAGGACATGAATGGTTTGCTAATAATATAACCTATAAAGATATAGCTGACATGTGGGTTCATGAAGGATTTACATGCTATTCTGAAAACCTATATGTTGATTATCATTTTGGAAAGCAAGCTTCAGCAGATTATGTAATTGGATCTAGAAGAGGTATAGGAAATAGAAAACCTATTATTGGACCTTATAATGTAAATAAAGGGGGTTCAGGTGATATGTACTCAAAAGGAGCTAACCTGCTGCATACATTGCGACAAATTGCAAAAGATGATCAAATATGGAGACAAATTTTAAGAGGATTAAACAAAGAATTTTATCATCAAACTGTTACTTCCAAACAAATCGAGGATTATATTTCAGAAAATATTGGTTTTGATCTAACATTTGTTTTTGATCAGTATTTAAGAGATATCCGAATTCCTATTTTAGAATATTCTATAATGAACAATGTTTTAAAATATCGTTGGGCAAATACAATTGATGGATTTAATATGCCTATAGAGGTTTCTATAGATAACAATAAACAATGGTTATATCCAGAAAATTCATGGAAAGAAGCAGCTATAAAACAAGAATTTATTGAGATTGATAAAGATTATTATGTCTTTAATAAAGATCTTAGAATTATAGAATAATTAATACTATGGATACAGGTTTTGAATTTTGGGACTATTTTGTTTTTATAAGCTATGCTATTATAATTTTAACTATTGGGCTGTGGGTTTCTAGAAGTAAAGATGGTAAAGAGAAAAGTGCAGAGGATTATTTTTTAGCAAGCAAATCCCTTCCATGGTGGGCTATTGGTGCATCACTGATAGCTGCAAATATTTCAGCTGAGCAATTTATAGCAATGAATGGTTCGGGGTTTGCAGCTGGACTTGCTATAGCATCATATGAATGGATGGCAGCAATAACACTTCTTGTAGTTGGAAAATATTTTTTACCAATTTTTATTGAAAAAGGAATTTATACTATTCCAGAATTTATAGAAAAAAGATTCAGTGCTAATTTAAAAACAATTCTAGCTGTTTTTTGGATTGGATTATTTGTCTTTGTAAATCTAACAACTGTATTATTTTTAGGAGCTAAAGCATTGGATATTGTTATAGGAACTGGTGATGGAAGTTTGCTTTTTGGGAGTATTATTGGTCTTGGCTTATTTGCAGCAGCATATTCTTTATGGGGTGGTCTTGCAGCAGTAGCATGGACTGATGTTATTCAGGTTATACTTTTAATTTTTGGTGGTTTAATGATGACTTATTTTGCATTATCTAATGTCACAGAATCAGGAAGTTTTATTGATGGTATGGTACATGTCTATAATACTGTTCCGGAAAGATTTTCTATGATAGTCTCCAAAGGAGAGATTATAAATACTAATGGACAAGACACCTGGGAAAATCTTCCAGGCATTGCAGTATTGGTTGGAGGAATGTGGGTTGCTAATCTTTACTATTGGGGATTTAACCAGTACATTATTCAACGTACACTTGCTGCAAAAAATCTTAGAGAAGGACAAAAAGGAATTGCTTTTGCTGCTTTTCTTAAGCTATTGATGCCAATAATTGTTGTTGTTCCTGGAATGGTTGCTTATGTAATGAATATGGATTCAGGAGTTTTTAATCCTGAAACAATTGATCAGAGTTTTATAGCTGCAAATGGCATGATAGCTAATGATAATGCAGCTCCCTGGTTAATAAAAAACTTTATTCCTGCTGGATTTCTAGGTCTTATCCTAGCTGCTCTTGCTGCAGCAATAGTTTCCTCATTAGCTTCAATGTTGAATTCAACTTCAACTATTTTTACAATGGATATTTATAAGTCATTTATTAATAAGGATGCATCTGATAAAACTACAGTAAGAGTTGGAAGAATTACTGTTTTGGTTGCTTTAATAATAGCTATGCTTATTGCTCCTCAGCTTGGAAGTCTAGGAGAAGTTTTTCAGTTTATTCAGGAATACACAGGTGTTGTTAGTCCGGGTATATTAGGTGTGTTTTTAATGGGATTATTCTATAAGAAAACAACAAATAGTGCTGCAATTTGGGGTGTAGTATCATCTATACCAATAGCTATGTATTTTAAAATAGGACCTAAAGGATGGATTGATAGTCCACTGTTTATTAATGAACCTTTTATGAATCAAATGATGTGGACATGCCTGGCAACAATTGGTATAATATATATATTAAGTAATTTAACTTCTCAACAGGAAGATCCCAAAGCAATACAACTAACAAAAGGTTTATTTAAAACTAGCCCAGGGTTTAATATTCCTGCTTTTGCAGTCTGTATAATCACAGCTTTTTTATACGCATTTTTCTGGTAACAAATAAACAATAACTAAATTATTAATTTTATAAAGATGATATGCTTTTATAAGATATGAGAATAAATAAATACATAATACTATCACTCCTAATTATAGGATGTCAAAAAGATGACTTAGACGAGGTAGTTTTACTTCCGTGTGAATGTGAATTAATAGTTGAGATTCAAACACCCTCAGAAGATTTATGTGATACTAACTATTCAAATCTAGCATCAGGAGTAAATAAAAACACTTCACACTTTCAACCTATGAATAGGCCATTTGTAGATTATGCTGAAGCATTAAATATTGA
Source organism: Flavobacteriaceae bacterium (assembly GCA_014239895.1). Lineage (GTDB taxonomy): Bacteria > Bacteroidota > Bacteroidia > Flavobacteriales > Flavobacteriaceae. The sequence goes on along the minus strand of JAAZXZ010000023.1, from coordinate 2,956 downwards.
TTTACCTCAATATAGTCCATTTGTATTATGGACTCAATTTGGAAACTTTAATGGTAATAATGAACCTGATTACATTATAGCAGCAGCAGGAGGAACAAGTTGGGAAACAACTGAACCAGGAGAACTGATAGTAGTTATAGATGGAGTGGTTAGTTATAGTATTCCAAATATCCAAACATTTACTAGAAAGATTTCTATATACGATATTAACTCAGATGGAATAGATGATGTAGTTTTATTTGGTGCTGGACCTGAATTTGGTGATCCTTGGCCTGGAGATGAAAATGTAGTAATATATATGTCCCCAGGTGGTTATGAGCTAGTAGAGGTTGGGAATATAAGCGGATTTCACCACTCAGGAGCAGTAGGTGTACTTTCCGGAAATACTCCTTCTATATTAGAATTAGATATGCATGCATTTCAGAAGAGACCAGATGGATTTGTAAAAATTCTTACATACCAAAGTGATAATAACTGGGTTGAAGAAGATACTAATATTCCAACTCATCATATAGCTAGATCAGGTCAAAGTGAATTCTATGACTTTGATGGAGATGGTGTGTTAGATATTATCTTAGGAGGACATGAATGGGAAGAAAGCTGGATGTCTAATTCTCTTGGACCTGTACAATGGAGAAATCATATACTAAGAGGATTAGGAGGAGGACAGTTCGATGTTGATAATCCTATACTACTACCAATAATTCCTAATTGGGGTGTTATAACAGACTTTGACATCTATGATATTGATAGAGACGGTAGTGTTGAGATTATTATTACTAGGACTACTGGAATAGATGGAATAGATGCATCCATGCCTATAGATAATATTTACTATGATGGTTATATGGTTCAGATCTTAAAAGGTAATGCTAATAGTTGGAATGAATGGAAGAGATTAGAACAACCAGAGATTATGACTACAGGTAATCTTCATCATCCATGGTTTAAAAGTATTGTTTATGATGTAAATGGAGATTGTATGCTGGATATAGTTCCGGAAAGTGATAAACTTAACGCTCAATCTTTTACAAACTTTAATGCAATTAGAGGATTATATTATGAACAACAACAAAACGGAGAATTCGAAATAAAATACAAACAATGAATAAGTATTTACTATTTCTGTTTCTTGTAACATTTAACTATCAGAATAGCTATTCTCAAGAAGACCCAAATATTGTAATTATATTGTTAGATGATATGGGATATGGCGATATTGAAAGTTTTGGTGCAATTAACTATAGCACTCCTAACATTAATAGACTAGCAGATGATGGAATGCTATTTACGAATTTCTATTCAGCGCAAGCTGTTTGTAGCGCTTCAAGGGCAGGTTTATTAACAGGTACATATCCTAATAGAATTGGTATTCATGGGGCATTATCTCCTAGATCAAAAACTGGTTTGCATTCCAAAGAAAAAACCATTGCAGAAGTATTAAAAGAAAAAAATTACAAAACAGCTGTTATAGGGAAATGGCATTTAGGTCATCAAAAAAAGTTTCTACCACTTAATCACGGATTTGATTATTATTATGGAATTCCTTATTCAAATGATATGTGGCCAGTAGATTTTGACGGTAATCCAATTACCGATCCAAATAATTACAAAAAGAAAGCCTATCCTGAGCTACCTATAATAGAAAATTATGATAAGGTAGCCGAGGTGAAAACGCTTGATGATCAAGCAGAGATTACCACTGATTATACTGAAAAATCTGTTGACTTTATTAATAAAAATGCAGAAAACCCATTTTTTCTCTATGTGCCCCACTCCATGCCTCATGTGCCAATTGCTGCATCTAATAAATTCAAAGGAAAAAGCAATCAAGGATTGTATGGTGATGTAATAATGGAACTTGACTGGTCGTTGGGACAAATTGTTAAAACACTTGAAGAAAACAATATACTTGAAAATACTATTATAATTTTTACAAGTGATAATGGTCCGTGGTTAAATTTTGGAAACCACGCTGGAAACACCGCAGGCTTAAGAGAAGGAAAAGGAACTGTTTTTGAAGGTGGACAAAGAGTTCCAACTATAATTTCCTGGCCAAGAGTTATAAAAAAATCTACAATATCTAATAGCCTTGCTGCTTCAATTGATATACTGCCAACTGTTGCAGAAATTGTAAGCGGTAAATTACCAAAACATAAAATTGATGGCGTTAGTATTCTTAGCATATTAAAAGGTGAAACAACTTCAGCTAGAGATCATTTTTTTTATTACTATAAAACCAATAGACTGGAGGCAGTAAGAAAAGATCATTGGAAATTGATTTTACCACATAACTCTAGATCTTATGAAAATGTTCTTCCAGGAATGGATGGTCATGGCGGAAAATATGCTAGATTAACATTAGATTACTCATTATACAATCTAAGAAGAGACCCTGGCGAAAGATATAATGTAATTGAAAAATATCCCGTAATAACACAAGCTCTAAAAGATCTAGCAGAAACAGCTAGAGATGATATGGGTGATAATGCAACAGGAAGAAAAGGGGAAAACACAAGAGAGCCTGGAAGAGTAAACTAATATTTTTTTATACCCTTTTGTAAACCAATACCTATCTGATTATACTATAAAAAAAAGCACTCAAAAAATTGAGTGCTTTTTTCATAGTTAGTTGAACAATTAAGATTATCTAACAACTAGTTTAGAAATCTTGCTCTGTCCATTAATTGTTACTTTAATCATATAGAATCCACTATTGATTGAACTAACATCTAACGTGTTGTTATTGATAGTTGTATCCATCACCCTTTTACCCATGATATCAAATACTTGAATGTATTTAGTACCATTAACCGGTGAAAGTATCGTAACAAAGTTACCATCTACTGGGTTTGGATAAATTTTCATATCTAGAGTATCCTCATCATCAATTGACATTGTGTTTCCTTCAATAGACACATCATCAATAAACCAATTAGCGCCATCATATCCTGTA
>JAAZXZ010000076.1 GCA_014239895.1 Flavobacteriaceae bacterium | reverse complement strand
GATAAAGCGTTTCCTATAGGTGCTGATCAAACTATATCTCAACCCTTTACAGTTGCGTTTCAAACTCAACTTCTTGAAGTAAATAAAGGTGATAAAGTATTAGAAGTTGGTACAGGCAGTGGCTATCAAGCAGCAGTTTTATGTGAACTTGGCGCTAATGTTTATTCTATTGAAAGACAAGGAGAACTTTATAAGAAAGCAGTTAATTTTTTGCCAAGCATTAATTATTATCCTAAAAAGATTATATATGGAGACGGATATAAAGGCCTTGAAGAAGAAGCTCCATTTGATTCAATTATTGTTACTGCAGGAGCACCATTTGTTCCTAAAACTCTCTTAAATCAACTTAAAATTGGAGGAAGATTAGTTATTCCAGTTGGAGAAAATATTCAAGTAATGACGTTGTATATTAGGGTTTCAGAAAAGAAATTTAATATGAATGAGTATGGAGAATTTCAATTTGTGCCACTTTTAAAAGAAAAAGAATAACATTTATTTTTTATTTTTTATTTTTTTTAGCCTGTCCAGGTCTCTTTTGTTTTCTCTATCTTTTATTGTTTCTCTCTTATCATAGAGTTTTTTCCCTTTTGCTAAAGAAACTTCTATTTTAGCCAACCCCTTTTCATTTATAAATAATTTTAATGGAATTATTGTATTACTGGAATTTATAGTTTCTTTCAAAAGTTTTCTTAGCTCATTTTTATTTAGCAGTAATTTTCTTTGTTTTTTTGGTCTATATTCATCTATTGCATTATGAGAATATTTTTCAATATTCATATTTAATATATACAACTCTCCCTTGTTATCAAATTTGCAAAAACTCTCTGAAATACTTGCTTTATTTTGCCTAATTGATTTAATCTCAGAACCTGTTAATACAACTCCAGCAATATATTTTGAAAGCAATTCATAATTGAATTTGGCTTTCCTATTAATTATATTAACCTTGTTGCCCATTTTGATTGCTATTTAAGAATCTTAATACTGTTAATAAATAATAATTCAAATTCTAAATTTTTTCCCAATTAAAATATTCTATTGATTATTTTTGACTTAGAAATTTAATTTAGTAAAAATATGCAAAAAGATCTTGAAATTTTCAATTTAATTGATCAAGAAAAATCCCGTCAAATTGAAGGTATAGAATTAATTGCATCTGAAAATTTTACAAGTGATCAGGTTTTAAAGGCAACAGGTTCAATATTAACAAATAAATATGCAGAAGGATATCCTGGAAAAAGATATTATGGTGGATGTCACGTTGTTGATCAAATTGAATCTATAGCAATTGAAAGAGCTAAAGAATTATTTGGGGCTGTTTGGGCAAATGTCCAACCTCATTCAGGAAGTCAAGCAAATTCTGCAGTTTTTTTTGCTTGCTTAAACATTGGAGATAAAATATTAGGTTTCGACTTATCTCATGGAGGACATCTTACACATGGATCATCAGTTAATTTTTCAGGAAAACTATATAATCCTGTATTCTATGGTGTTGATAAGAAGACGGGAAGATTAGATTATGACCTAATTGTGGAAATTGCCCAAAAAGAACGGCCTAAATTAATTATAGCTGGCGCTTCAGCCTATTCAAGAGATATAGATTATAAGAAGTTTAGAGAAATAGCAGATAGTGTTGATGCATTACTATTAGCTGATATATCTCATCCAGCAGGTCTAATAGCTAAAGGAATATTAAATGATCCGTTACCTTATTGCCATATAGTTACAACTACTACCCATAAAACATTAAGAGGCCCTAGAGGCGGATTAATTATGATGGGAAAAGATTTTGATAATCCTTTTGGTGTCAAATTAAAAAATGGATCATTAAAGAAAATGTCATCTATTCTAGATTCAGCAATATTTCCAGGAAATCAAGGCGGACCTCTTGAACACGTAATTGCAGCAAAAGCGATAGCTTTTGGAGAGGCTTTTACAGATGAATATATGTATTACATGCTTCAAGTCAAAAAGAATGCTGCAACAATGGCTAATGCTTTTATCGATAGAGGATATGATATTATTTCTGGCGGAACAGATAATCATATGATGCTTATAGATTTAAGAAATAAAAATATAACTGGAAAGGAGGCTGAATCAACTTTAGGAAAGGCTGAAATTACTGTTAATAAGAATATGGTCCCATTTGATGATAAATCACCTTTTATTACCTCAGGAATTAGAGTTGGTACTGCAGCAGTGACTACAAGAGGACTGGTTGAACAAGATATGATAAGCATTGTAGACTATATAGATAAAGCAATTCTAAATAAAGATGATGAAGAGGCTCTTAATGAAATTGCAAGTTCTGTTAAAAAGATGATGAAAGACAAACCTTTATTTAGCTCTTAATCATCCTGAATCACATGCTGATATGCACCTAAATCAGGATTAACACTCCTGTTTACATTTAATAAATCAAAAGGGATCATATTTGAAAAGAAATGATCACCTTGATTTTTTGCTGCTGAATTTTCACCAATAATCATATTATTTTCATACGGACTTAAAAATTCTGGATCTTGATTTAATATTAAATTCTCAAAATGTTCTTGATTTTCAAAATCATATATACTTGTGTTAAAGCTATTATTTATATCTGTAAATTTTAGCAAGCAATTACTAAACTTATAATCTAAGTTTGAATCATCTAGTTGTTCTATAAGTAATTCAATATTTTGACTGCCATAGATTATACAATTATTAAAATAGGCTTCTAAAACCTCATTATTAAGTATATTATCTTCAGAATCAATTAAATAATTATTGAGTAAAAGAGTTGGAAATTGTCTAAATCCAGAGTTCCAATAGTTAGCAATTGTACAGTGTGTAAAACTATATTTACCTCCATAAGTTGCAGCAAAAGAAGACTGACCTGAATTATTTATAACTAGATTTTCTGCTTTAATGGAAGACCCCTTAGCCAGTATGCCAAAATTACTTGAATTATAAATTTTACTATTTCTTATTAGCAGTTTTTCTTGAGTATTTTCAAAATCTCCACTTACATATACTCCAATAGAGCTATTTTTGATTGTTGTATAGTTAATTTCATTATTTATGCTACCCTCAAATAACCAAATTGTTCCCCATTGTCCTGGAATATTCTCAAAAACTGGTTCTAATCTATCTGCTTCGAAAATAACTTCATTTTCTAAAAGTTCTTGATCTAAACTAAACTCACCATTTGTTTTTATTGATGAGCCATTTGTTACAATCAATCCGGAATTTGCATGAAAATGTATTCTAGATCCAGAGTTTATCGTTAATATTTCGTTTTCAGGGACAGCAGCATATCCATATATTACATATGGTTTTTCTGAAGTAAAGTTCAATTCAAATTCAGAAAGAAATCTTCCTTGTATGTTAGTTTCGTCATCATTACCATCTCCATCTACATCAAAACTTAACGTTTCAATGATATATTCATTAGTTTGATTGTCAAGATATCTTTGAGGATATATAAAAACAGCATCTTTGATTAAAGTGACTAGTTCAACTTTTTGAAGGTTTTCACCGTTATTAAATTGAATATAATCAGTATAAAGAAATTGTGTGCTTTGGTCTGACAAATCTTCTATAGCAACAGTTGTTTCTATAAAAATGTATAAACTATCATTAGCTAGAAGTTCAATATTCTCAAAATATTTCCCTGCACTAGACCCTGACCCGTAAATACCATCAACATTAAGTCTATAATAGGAGTTTTCGCCATTTCCTAAGTTTATATTTGGGATTGTAATATTTTTATTGGAGTTATTATAAACTTTTAAGTTATATGTGCTTGAGCCTATATTTGTAAAAACTGTATCCAGATATACAGTGTCTTTTGAGAAAGATAAATTTCCAGAACTTAATTCAAAGTTAAAGTCATTTTTGCAGCTACTCCAAAATATAATAATTATTAGAGATGTAAATATTATTAGTAATCTTCTCATTAACTAAAAGCTTGTTTTATTTCTTTTTCCTCCATTATATTACAAACTTATTTATATTGTCAATTGTTATTTGTAAAACAATTTTGTGGACTGAGTCCTTAGGGTTTTGTATCTCTTTATTTAGTCTTTCTAATAATTCTGCAATAGTGTTATCTTTTGTCATTGTAATTTTATTTATGTTTTAGGTATAATTTTTATTTCAAAAAGTTTATCCCACATCTTACCAGTTACAAAGATGCTATTAGTAGTTTTATTATATGCAATGCCATTTAGTACATCTAAATCTTTATGATTAGTTACTTTTTCTTTTAATGATGATAAATCAATAACACCCTCAACTACACCGTTTTTTGGATTTATAATAGCAATACCATCTGCCATATATATATTTCCATATATTCTGTCATTAACCCATTCAAGCTCATTTATATTAGCAAGCTTTCTTTTGTTTGTGTGTGGCTGTATATAGTCCAATTCTTCCATTGATTTAGGGTCTAATAGCCATATCTTATCTGTTCCATCACTTTTATAAATATATTTTCCATCGTTACATAAACCCCATCCTTCTTTACTCTTATCGTAAGAAAAAGAATCCATAATATTAAAAGTATTAACATCATAAATAAAGCCAACTTTTTCTCTCCATGATAAAAGATATATTAAATCATCTAAAATTGTTATTCCTTCAGCAAAATACTTCTTATTAATATTTTTTGCATTTAATACCTCTCCTGATTCATAATCAATTTTTCGAAGCTGTGATTTTCCATATCTCCCAACACTTTCATATAAAAACCCATCATAAAACTCAAGACCTTGCGTATAAGCATTTATATCATGAGGGTATACATTAATAATCTCATATGAGTAAACCGTTGGAGTTAAGTTATTTTTGGGTAAGACTTTAGATTTATTATCATTACAATTAATTAATAATAAAGATATAATAAGAGTCACGGTTATATTATAAATGTTGTTTTTTATCATACCAAAGTTTAATAGGGTAAATTTAAGTTATATATTTTTAAATTACTCAAAAAAATTATTGACTAATAGCAAAAATTGTATCTTTGCTTTGGCAAGTCCTACACAACTAGCTCCTGATTAATCCTCCAGAACGGGAACGTAGCAAAGGTATTTGGTTGTAGCAGTGTGATGTAGGTAGCTTGCCATTTTTTTTACAATTATGTATAAAATAATTTTAGTAACTGGGGGATCATCTGGAATAGGAAAAGCCATAGGTGAATACCTTGTTGATAAAGGTTATACTGTTTATGGCACTAGTAGAGATATATCTAAACACCCTGAATCTAAGTTTAGGCTATTAACTTTGGATGTAACTAATAATGATCAGATTAATTCATGTATTAATCAAATTATTAATCTAGAAGGCAGAATAGATGTCCTAATTAATAATGCCGGAGTTGGTATTACAGGTCCATTAGAAGAAACTCCAGAAGAGGAAATACATAAGCACTTTAAAACAAATTTATATGGCCCTATTAATATGATAAAAGCAGTGCTGCCATTTATGCGGAAAGAAAGAAATGGTTTAATTATTAATATTACCTCAATTGCTGGATATGTAGGATCTCCTTTTAGATCAATTTATAGTGCAGGAAAAGCAGCATTAGATTTAATTTCTGAAACCTTAAATATGGAAACAAAAGAATTTAAAATCAATGTTGTTAGTATTGCTCCTGGAGATTATTTAACTAATATTCCTAAAGGAAGATTTCATTCTCCTGTAAAAGAAGAATCTCCATATAAAAACTCCTATAAAAAAGGGTTAGAAACCATGAATAAGCATATTGATTCAGGAGCAGACCCCAAAATCATAGGGAAATTAGTTTATAAAATTCTTAATTCAAGAAACCCAAAAAAGAAATATTTATCAGGATCATTTATCGAGACATTAGCTCCGTTTTTAAAATTTATTCTTCCACAGAGGTTATTTGAATATATTGTTATGAAGAATTCTTAAAAAAATATTATTTCATTAATTTATATCTGTTAATTATTGTAAATTTGAAACTTAACTCAAATAGTTTTAATAATGAAATTTTTTATTGATACAGCTAATTTAGACCAAATTAAGGAGGCTCAAGATCTTGGAATACTTGATGGTGTAACTACTAATCCATCACTTATGGCTAAAGAAGGTATAACTGGCAAACAAAATATTTTAGATCATTATAAGAAAATATGTGAGATTGTTGATGGAGATGTGTCGGCTGAGGTAATTGCAACTGATTATAAAGGCATGGTTAATGAGGGTAAGGAGCTGTCGTCACTTCATAAGCAAATTGTTGTAAAAGTTCCAATGATAAAAGAAGGAATAAAGGCAACAAGATATTTTAGCAATAATGGTATAAGGACTAATGTTACTTTAGTTTTTTCTGCAGGCCAAGCTCTTTTAGCAGCTAAGGCGGGAGCTAACTATGTATCCCCATTCATTGGAAGACTAGATGATATTTCAACAGATGGTCTAGGTCTAATTTCTGAAATTAGAGTGATATATGACAATTATGGATTCACTACGGAAATTCTTGCAGCATCTATTAGACATACAATGCATATCATTGATTGTTCAAAGATTGGAGCAGACGTTATTACAGCACCTCTTAAATCTATCCTTGGACTTTTAAAGCACCCACTTACAGACATAGGCTTAGAAAATTTTTTAAAAGACTATAAGAAAGGTAATTAATTTATCTACTTTTGCAAGCCTAAAAATAGTTGTCTATGCTATCTGTTTCAAATTTATCCATACAATTTGGTAAAAGAGTCCTTTTTGATGATGTTAATACTACATTTAACAATGGTAACTGTTATGGCATTATAGGAGCAAATGGTTCCGGTAAATCAACTTTTTTAAAATTATTAGCTGGAAAAACAGACCCTACTTCTGGAAGTATATTTCTTGAGCCAGGTAAGAGAATGTCTATATTAGAGCAAGATCATACGATTTTTGATGAAAGAACAGTTCTAGAAACTGTAATCATGGGTAACAAAAATTTATTTGATTTAAAATCTGAAATAGACAAACTTTATGATGATTATTCTGATAAAAATGCCGACAGGATAGGTGTATTACAAGAAAAATACGAAGAAATGGATGGATGGAACTCTGAAAGTAATGCCGCATCACTTCTTTCAAATTTAGGAATAATAGAAGAAATGCATTATAAATTGATGAAAGATGTAGACCCAAAACTTAAGGTAAGAATATTATTAGCTAAATCTTTATTTGGCGATCCGGATGTATTAATAATGGATGAACCAACAAATGATTTAGATTACCATACAATTAGCTGGTTAGAAAATTATTTAGCAAATTTTGACAATTGTATAATTGTAGTTTCTCATGACAGACATTTTTTAGATTCAGTATGTACTCATATATCAGATATAGATTTTGGAAAAATTAATAATTATTCTGGTAATTATACTTTTTGGTATGAATCTTCACAACTAGCATTAAGACAGCGTATGCAACAGAATAAAAAAGCTGAAGAAAAGAAAAAGGAATTAGAACAATTTATTGCAAGATTTAGTGCTAATGTTGCAAAAAGCAAACAAGCAACTAGCAGAAAAAAGATGATTGAGAAACTTAATATAGAAGAAATTAAACCATCAAGCAGGAGATATCCTGCCATTATTTTTGAAAGAGAAAGACAGGCTGGTGATCAAATTCTTAATATTGAGAGCTTATCTAAATCAATTCATGGAGAGACTTTGTTTAGTGGTATAGATCTAAATCTTACAAAAGGAGATAAGGTGCTTTTTTATTCAAAAGATTCAAGAGCGACAACGTTTTTTTATGAGATTTTAAATGGCAATATTAATTCAGATTCTGGAAAATTTGATTGGGGAATAACCACATCTCAGTCTTATCTTCCTTTAGAAAATAGTAGTTTTTTTGATGATAATATAAATCTAGTAGATTGGCTTAGAAAATGGGCTAAAACTGAAGAAGAAAAAGAAGAAGTTTATTTAAGAGGTTTTCTTGGTAAGATGATTTTTTCAGGAGAAGAAGCATTAAAGAAATGCAATGTTTTATCTGGAGGAGAAAAAGTGAGATGTATGATTTCCAGAATGATGATGAAAAAAGCTAATGTATTAATGTTAGATGAGCCTACAAATCATTTAGACTTAGAAAGCATAACAACATTTAATAATTCTATAAAAAAATATAAAGGAACAGTTTTACTAACAACTCATGATCATCAATTTGCTCAAACTCTAGCAAATAGGATAGTGGAGTTAACTCCAAAGGGGGTAATTGATAGATATATGAGTTTTGATGAATATATGCAAGATGAAAAAATAAAAAGCTTAAGAGATAAGATGTATAATTAACAAAAATTTATCTTAATTCAGCACCAAACTTCTTTATAAGATTATTAGTTATTTTTTTCATTAAATTATCTATTTCACTATCAGAAAGGGTTTTAGAATTGTCAGAAATATTAAAATTAAGTCCATAACTTTTCTTGCTTTTAGGTATGTTTTTCCCAACATATACATCAAATAAACTTATATTTTTTATTAAATTTTTATTTGCTTTATAAGCTTCGTTATATATTGATTTAAAGGTTGTGTTCTCATCGATCAAAATAGATAGATCT
>JAAZXZ010000069.1 GCA_014239895.1 Flavobacteriaceae bacterium | reverse complement strand
TCTAAGGATTTTATCTCAACTATTTTAATTGATATTTCCTGTGAAAACAAGATTAAAGAATTAAAAAGAAGCGCAATTATTAAAAAATAATTCTTCATTAATTACATATATATATTTAGTAAAGAGTTCATGAAAAAAACGTTATTAAATTAATTTTTGTGAAAAAGAATCATAAGAATTTTTTAATTTTTTTGATGATAATAATTCCTTTAATCGGAGCGCTATTTAATATTTATGCTTTATTTCTAATTATTCCATTAGGATTCTTATTTAAAAAGTCTAAATAACTTCTTTGATAAAAACTATAATTGACAGAATAATAACAAAAAGTCCAAATCCTTGCTTTAGTTGATCATCAGGAACTTTGTCGTTATAATACTGCCCTACATATATCCCCATAACAGATATAGCAGAAAATAATAATAAGAAGTTCCAATCAATAATTTGAACTTCTACATCACCTATAAAACCTATTAAAGATTTTAAAGATATAATTGCTAGCGAAGTAGCTACAGCATGTTTCATTCTAAGCTTCGTTAAAATAACTAATACAGGTATTATAATAAAACCACCGCCTGCACCTACAAGTCCTGTTATTAACCCAATTAAAGATCCCTCTGCTAATATTATAAGCTTACTAGGTGCAAGAGTTTTTATGCTTTTCATTTTAACAATTGTCTTAGGTGATTTCTTAACCATAAAAAACCCAGCAACTACCATTAAAATTGAAAAAAGAAGCATTATAAATTTTTCTTTTGTTAGAATAATAAGATCAGTTGTTAAAATTATATCAGGAATAAGTAGTATTAGATATTTTCTAGTGATATACACAGAAATAATTGCTGAAATAGAAAAGAACAATGTTGTATTATAATCAATCATGTTATTCTTTAGATTCTTTATTGAACCTACAAGAGAAGTAATTCCTACAATAAACAAAGAGTATGCTGTAGCTAAAACCGGGTTAATACCAAACATATATACAAGAATTGGCAAAGACAATATTGACCCCCCACTACCAATTAATCCAAGGATCAATCCAACCAAAAATGCACCAAAATATCCTAAAATTTGAATTGGATCCACTACAGTTTATAGATATAAATATATGTATGTTAATATAAGATTAATATTTGAGATAATACACAGGATTTAGATATCTTTACTAAATATATATAGATATAATTAATGAAGAATTATTTTTTAATAATTGCGCTTCTTTTTAATTCTTTAATCTTGTTTTCACAGGAAATATCAATTAAAATAGTTGAGATAAAATCCTTAGACACCAATACTATTACTAATTCGAGCTTTTCTTTAAAAAAAATTAAGGCTAAAGGCCTAACAAATAAGAAAAAAAATAATTACTTCAATTATAATTTAGACTTTGATATTCTTTCTAATGAAAATGTAATTGATATCACCAAATCTACAGAGTTAGTAACTCCAACATGGATCATAAAACAAAAGTTTAAAGAAGGTTCTCAAAACAAATCAAAATTTAAAGCAGATTATTACTTGGGTAATTTAGAAACTCAATCAAAATATATTATCATTAAGTGCAGAGATCATGAGTACGTTGATGGAGATAGAATAAGATTGATGCTAAATAACTCAATAATTCATCCGAATATTTCTTTAAGCTCTATTTTTTATGTTGTTGATATTGACCTTGATGAAGGTTATAATAACATTGATTTTATTGCTTTAAATGAAGGAGATTCAAGTCCAAATACAGCACAGCTTCTAGTTCTTGATGAGAATGGGGTAGTGTTATCAAATAAAAAATGGCTGCTTTATACGGGATATAAAGCACAATTAGTAGTATATAAAAAATAGATTAGCTATTTAGCATTACAGGCATTACAAGCATAGTGATTTCTTCACCATCCTCATATCCACTTACAGGTTTTAAAATTCCTGCTCTGTTAGGAAGACTCATTTCAAGACTTACTTCATTAGATTCAATGTTATTTAGCATTTCTATAAGAAATCTAGAGTTAAAGCCAATTTCAATATCTTCACCTTTATAATCACAGGTAAGTCTTTCTTCAGCTTTGTTACTAAAATCAATATCCTCAGCTGAAATATTTAATTCAGCACCAGCTAATTTCAATCTTACCTGATGAGTAGTTTTATTAGAAAAAATTGAAACCCTTTTTAATGAATTTAAGAACTGAGTTCTGTCAATTGTCAAAATATTTGGATTTTCATTAGGGATTACAGCTTCATAATTTGGATAATTTCCATCTATTAATCTACATACTATTATTAGGTTTTCTAAAATAAACTTAGCATTAGAGTTATTATATTCTATAGTAACTTGAAAATCTTCATCGATTATAGTCTTTAATAAATTCAAAGGTTTTTTTGGCATTATAAATTCTGCTAATTCAGATGCTGAAACATCTGTTCTAGTATATTTAACTAATTTATGGGCATCAGTTGCCACAAAAGTTGAATTATCTTGAGATAATTGAAAGAAAACACCGCTCATTACAGGTCTAAGATCATCATTCCCAGCAGCAAATATTGTGCTATTTATTGCCTTTAGTAAAACCTTGCTAGAAACTTTTGCCTCAGACGGATTATCTAAAGTTATAGCTTTAGGAAACTGTTCTCCATCAGCATAAGCTAAAGTGTATTTTCCATGATTAGAATTTATTTCAATTATATTGTTTTCTTCAATTGTAAATGTTAATGGTTGATCGGGAAATGTTTTAAGTGTGTCAATTAGTAATTTAGAAGGTATAGCTATATTTCCTTTACTTTTACTATCAACTTCTATTGAAGAAACCATTGTAGTCTCTAAATCACTTGAAGTTATTGTAAGATTTGAATTGTCTATATCAAATAGAAAGTGGTCTAAAACTGGTATTGTATTAGTTGCGTTAATTACACCACTTAGCACTTGTAATTTCTTTAATAGAGCTGCACTAGAAACAATGAACTTCATATAAAAATATTAACAAAATTAAATTACACAAATATATTATAATCAGAGAAATTAGTTAAATAAACTTATCAACAGAAATCAATTATTTTAAAAAATTTATAGTTATAGAGTCTAATATTTTTAAACCTAACAATGATGCTGCTGTACCAACATTTAAAGGGTTGCTTTTATATATTGCAATTTCTAAATAGTTAGATGAATTAAATAAGGCTAATGCTCTGCCTTCGTCATTTCTTTTTTCTTCTAAAATATTATAATCTACAATTTCACTATAATTATTATATATTCTTTTAAACTTGTGATTTCTTGCTGAAATTTCATATTTTCTTCCTTTTGAAGCTTCTTTAAAAAAGGAGTGCTTAATATTGGTGACTACATTTCCATAATTATCTATATATATTACACTTCCTATAATTTGATTTTTTTCATCATTTATAAAAGGAGTTATAGATTTTGCTGACCTAATTTTATTGATACGTTTTCCTATTATCTCTGGTTCGCCACCTTTAGCTAAATGACAAGCTACTTGAGTAAATATTTTAAGAGTAGAGTTTTGTGAGTCTATTTTGTTATGGATATTAATTTCAAAAATTTCATCAGGTTTTATGTTATGGCAAACAATACTCATAATTCCGTTATCAGCACATATAAAATACTGTTCATTGAGTTTTAGTACTATATGGGAGCATTCTGGAGTATTTTCAGAGTCTACACCAATTATGTGTATAGTTTTTTCTGGAAAATGCTGATATGAATTTTCAATTACATAGGCTGCTTCCATTATATTGAATGGAGATATTTGATGCGAGATATCAACTATACTTGCTTGAGGAAGATCAGAAATGATAGCCCCTTTAATTTTTGCCACAAAGTGATCCTTTGTTCCAAAATCTGTAATTAAGGTTATAATTGACATATAAATTGTTGATATTTTCTTAAAATATGTGCCTTAAAATTATGTATTTTTGATATACAAATCTAATAAATCATTTCTACAATCTTAATTAAATAAATTGAACGAGCGAGTAATTAAAATAGAAAAAATTGATCCAAAAGATTTATTTGGTCCTCAAAATAAAAACATAAAATTTATTAAGCTAAAATTTCCTGAACTAAAAATTGTTGCCAGAGGTGATAAAATAAAGGCTTATGGAAATAAAGAAGATTTAAATGATTTTGAAGAAAGAATTAATAAAATAATCAATTATTTTATTGAGTATAATATAATATCAGACAATGAAATTGAAATGTTATTAAATAATTCAAGTACTGATATGTTAACATCTAAGATAAGTCATAAACCGATTTTACATGGCGTTAATGGAAGAGTAATTAAAGCAAAGTCATTAAATCAGAGAAGAGTTGTTGATGCAGTCTTTAGTAGTAATATGGTCTTCGCAATTGGGCCAGCAGGAACTGGCAAGACTTATACAGGTATAGCTCTGGCTGTAAGAGCTTTAAAACAAAAAGAAGTCAAGCGTATTATACTGACAAGACCTGCATTAGAAGCTGGAGAGAATCTAGGATTTCTTCCTGGTGATTTAAAAGAAAAATTAGACCCCTATATGCTGCCATTATATGATGCTTTAAAAGACATGATCCCCTCTGATAAACTAAAAAAATATATTGAGGATGAGACTATTCAAATTGCTCCTTTAGCATTTATGAGAGGTAGAACTTTAGACAATGCTTTTGTTATTTTAGATGAAGGTCAGAACACAACTCATTCCCAAATGAAAATGTTTTTAACAAGAATGGGTAAAAATGCAAAATTTTTAATCACTGCTGACCCTGGTCAAATAGATTTACCCAGTAGAATAACTTCTGGAATTAAGGAGGCATTACTTATTTTAAAAGAAACAGATGGTATTGAAATTGTACGTTTAAATGATGGAGATATTATAAGGAATATTCTAGTTAAAAAAATAATTGATGCATACAAAAATATTGAAAATACTAATCAGGGTTAATGAATAATTCGATAATTGAGACTAATTTTAATTTTCCAAATCAAAGTAAAGTTTACAAAGGTAAAGTCAGGGATGTTTATACTTTAAAAAATGATTTGGTAATAATGGTTGCATCAGACAGAGTTTCTGCATTTGATGTAGTAATGCCTAAAGGTATACCCTACAAAGGACAAATCTTAAATCAGATTGCTGTACAAATGATGAATTTAACTTCAGGTATTGTTCCCAACTGGTTGGTTTCATCTCCTGATCCAAATGTATCAATAGGTCATTTATGTGAGCCATTTAAAGTAGAAATGGTAATTAGAGGTTATTTATCTGGTCATGCTGCAAGAGAATATAAAAAAGGTAAAAGATTACTATGTGGAGTAAAAATGCCAGAAGAAATGATAGAAAACGACAAGTTTCCAACCCCAATTATTACCCCTGCTACAAAAGCTGAATTTGGTAATCATGACGAAGATATTAGTAAAGAAGAAATTATAACAAGAAATATTGTTTCAAAGAAAGATTATGA
>JAAZXZ010000134.1 GCA_014239895.1 Flavobacteriaceae bacterium | reverse complement strand
TCCCTTTTCTCACCTGGAGAAATTGTTATACAAAATGTAGGAATGTGGCTCTCAAATGCAATTAAACATGGGGAGTACAACACCAAAACATATTTTTTAAACAAGGATGGGAAGAAATTAAATGCAAGGATTAGAATTACACCAACTTTTGCAAGAGGGAAAAACAACCCACAAACAGGATATTGTGGTGTTACTGTTCCCATTCAGGAGGAAGTTGTAGTTCCTATAAAACTTTCTACGAAATTTATAAAATGGGCATTTGCTATTACTAGAGGAGGATTTACAAGTGCTTCATTATTTCCAATCTTTGCAGTTGCTGCATTTTTAGCAGGTACTGGGAATGGATTATTTAGTCCTTTAGCACTTGTTTTGTGTATTTTAGGAATAGTTTTTCTTCACTTATCTTCTAATATATATAATGATTATTTTGATGTTAAGCATGGTACTGATGAAGTAAATACAGAATATTTTAATGCTGGATTAAACTCTAAGGTTTTAGAAGGAGCCCAATTATCTGGAGGAAGTAGATCAATAGAGCTCGGATTAATTACCTTGGAAGGAACAAAGTCATTAGCAAGAAATATGCTAATTGGAGCTTTCTTAACGGCTTCTGTGCTTATGTATGTAAGTTATTTAAATACGGGTTCATTATCTAATGCTCAAAATGTAGCTATTATTGGTCTTATTGGTTTATTCCTAGGGTATTTTTATACTGCAAGACCAATTAGATTAGCCTCTAGAGGAGGACTTGGCGAAATAGCTATTTTCTTAGCTTTTGGACCATTGCTTACTCTAGGAACATTATTTGCTATTTCAACTACTACTATTGAATTGTTTTCTATTGATTTTTATAATGTTATGTATTTAGGAATACCTTTAGGTTTATTGACAACAAATATTCTATATATCAATCAATTTCCGGATGCTAATAGTGACGCTAAAACAGGTAAGAATCATCTTGTAGTTACATTAGGAAAAAAGGCAGCAAGATGGGGATATCTATTAATATTATTAGCTGCATTTGGATCATCATATTTCTTGTTAGATATATTCAATTCATCTATAGATAATTTTAATTCTAATGTATATTTAATAGGTACAGGGATTTTGTTTATATATGGATTGTATATTTTCACAAGAGTGTTTAAACTATATGAATCTAGGGCGTTAATTAATTCAAATCTTAACACTATTTATTTACAGATATTTTTTGGACTATTCTATGCTCTAATTCTCAATAACTTCTTTATTTAATATTACAAAACAATAATTATTATGTATATAAGTCAGGTAAAAGAAAACGCAAAAGATTGGTGGAAATATTTAATTGGATTAGTTATTGTTTTTGGCTTTTTATTTCTTTTCTCAATACCACATGGTGTTGCAATTGGAATTAAAACTGCTACAGGTGCATTGGATCCAACGAGATTGCAAGATATAAATTACCTAATGAAGGCCTTTGAGCCAAATCTAAATTTGATTTTTTTATTACTACCCTTTGCTGGGATGTTAATTGGGACTTTTATTGCAGTTAAATTTATCCATGGTCAGCCATTACTTAAGCTAACTACAACTAGGGCTAAAGTTGATTGGAATAGAGCAATATTTGCTTTTACACTTTGGGGAATCTTTACTTCACTAATGTTATTTGTTGATTATAGTTTTATTTCTCCTGAAAATTATGAATGGAATTTTAAGTTGCAACCATTTCTAATATTATGCCTTATTGCCCTTATATTACTACCACTTCAAACTAGTGCTGAAGAATATATGTTTAGAGGATATTTAATGCAGGGAATAGGTGTTGTCTTTAAATATAAATGGATAGCACTATTACTTACATCTGTTGGTTTTGGTTTGCTTCACTACTCTAATCCAGAGGTTGAAAGATTCGGAGATATAGTAATGATTTACTATATAGGTACAGGACTATTCCTTGGAATAATAACTCTAATGGATGAGGGATTAGAACTAGCATTAGGATTTCATGCAGCTAATAACCTATTTACAGCACTTCTTGTAAGTGCTGATTGGACAGCCCTCCAAACGCATTCTGTTTTAAAAGACATATCAAATCCTTCAGCAATGCCTTTAGATGAAGTAATAATTCCAGTATTTGTTATTTTTCCTATTTTGATATTAGTTTTTGCTCAAAAATACGGATGGAAAAACTGGAATGAAAGACTCTTTGGTAGGGTATAATTTTTACTTCTTTATAAATCTGATAGAAGTATTGTAAAAATCTGCAGCAGAATTAATTACATCTCTAAATTCATTATACCTATTTTTCTGATATCGTAGAGTTTTATAATACTCCTGTATTGAAATTACTAGCTCGTTTTCATTGATTTCATAATTAGATTCAAATTTGCAGATTTTATTTCCCATTAAGGAAATATAACTTTTGTTAAATACTAACCCCTCTAATCCTTCTATACTATAACCTTTAGGGATTTTAACAACAATTCTATAATCATATTGATTAGGGTAGGTAATTTCTATAGGATGAAATCTATCAATATCTTCGTATAATTGACTCTGCATTCCAATTACATTTCCAATTTTTACCTGGTACCCATTTTTTATTTTTGTTGTTAGAGATTCTGTTGATATTTTAGAATTTACAATAAATGGAGTATTGTAATTCTTTTGAAATAATTCTGCATTAATTATCTCATAGTTTATTACTTTTTTGTTTTCAATTCCACTTGCAGTTAAGTAATCCTTAAATGCAGCTAATCCTTCTTCATCTGAAAAATTCAGTAAACTTCTATTGTTTGTTGCCCAATGACCTGAGTATTCTTGATATTCATCTATTACAATCTTTTTTAATTTTCTTTCAAACTCTACTTTTATGTTACGTTTAATTCTACTGTATGATTTATCAGATTGTATGATTTCACTAAAATAAAAATCTAATAACCTATCAATATAAATACCATAATTTCCTAATAAATCAAAAGGGGCTTCACCTATTCTGTATTCCAATCTATTTGGAGCTATATATTTCTTTTCCTTAGGAAAATATATTAAAAACTCCCTAAGCATATTTGGATCAAAAAACTCAGAATCAAACCTGTTATAATATCTATTTGAAGTAATTACAATTTCGTAATTTATTCCGGCAGCTGTTAGAAGCTGGGTATAAACTTGAATAATACTAAAATCATTTGAAGTCTTATTTTCTAGTATATAGTTTATGTTGTTAAGGCTGACGTTATCATTTTCTGATATTGTAAAATTATTTTTAACATAATCATCAATCTTATTAGCAATATTATACTCATTTATTTCATTTTTTTGAATTAGTTCTGAAGATACTTCAAAAATTTTAGGATGAATATTTTTTGGAAACATAATAGGACTGATGTTTGAAACAATATTTTCCCAGTAATCTTCTTGATTCATATTATCATCGGGCAATGG
>JAAZXZ010000045.1 GCA_014239895.1 Flavobacteriaceae bacterium | reverse complement strand
ATTTTTATGTTAATTTTCTTTAATAATTATGCAAGTGGGTTAAGTTTATATTATTTTATTTCAAATATTTTATCAATTAGTATAATGTTTGTTATTAAAAATTATATTCTAGATGAGGCAAAAATTCGGGAAAAAATTCAGATAAATAAAGCAAAGCCTCAAAAAGGACCAAACCGCTTTCAAAGAAAAATGCAAGAGTTAATGGAAGAGGCAGAAAAACAAAAAAATAAACCAAAATAGGTAATAATAAAACCATATCAACTTGAAAAAAATTGTAGCTTTTGGAGCAAGTTCATCTTCAAACTCAATAAATAAAAAGTTAGCCACTTATGCGGCTCAACAAGTACAGAATTCTAATAGTATTATATTAGACCTTAATAATTTTGAAATGTCTATTTATAGCGAGGATTATGAGAGGCTTAATGGTATTCCAAAAGAGGCTTATGATTTTAAAGAAATAATTAAGGAGGCAGATGGAATTATTATTTCATTTGCTGAACATAATGGTGCATATACCGCTGCATTTAAAAATGTTTTTGATTGGATTTCTAGAATAGAGAAAGTAGTATGGTATAATAAACCAATGTTCTTAATGGGAACTTCTGAAGGATTAGGAGGAGCTTCTTCTGTACTTCAAATAGCTTATAATAGAATATCTAGAGGAAATCCTAATCAGATACCATATTTCTCTTTACCTAATTTTAGTAATAATTTTGATCAGCAAACAGGTATAAAAAATAAAGATTTGAATAAAAAGTTTATTGATTCATTATCAATTTTTGTTGACTCTCTGTAATGACCCATAAATAGAATAAGATATCTTCATCCATTATTTGTAATTTTATAAAATGAAAAAAGTTGTGATTGCTCTTTCAGGTGGAGTAGATTCTAGTGTTGCTGCTTACTTATTAAAAAAGCAAGGCTATCATGTTATAGGACTATTTATGAAGAATTGGCATGATGAATCCGTTACTATCTCCAAGGAATGTCCATGGCTAGATGATAGTAATGATGCAATGATAGTTGCACAAAACTTAAAAATCCCATTTCATACTGTTGATCTTAGTAAAGAATATAATACCAGAATAATACAATATATGTTTAGAGAATACAAGTATGGAAGAACACCAAATCCAGATATTCTTTGTAATAGAGAAATAAAATTTGACATATTTATGAAAATTGCGCTTGATCTTGGTGCTGATTTTGTTGCAACTGGACATTATTCAAGAATTAACAGGGAGAAGAAGGAAAAAAATATTATACATAAATTGATTTCTGGTGTTGATAAATCTAAGGACCAATCATATTTTCTTTGCCAACTTAATCAGAAACAATTATCAAGGATTTTATTTCCAATTGGAAATTTAAAAAAAACTGATGTGCGTAAGATTGCAAATGATATTGGATTAGTTAATGCAGAAAAGAAAGACTCACAAGGCTTATGTTTTGTAGGTAAAGTTAAATTGCCTGACTTTTTAATGCAGAAACTTAAACCTAAAGAAGGGCTAATTATAGAAATAGATCCTTCTAGTGATTTGTATAAAAAAAAATCTGATAATTCTTTAACAATAAAAGAAAAGTTAATAAAAGGTATCAGGAATATCAATTATAAAATTGGTGATGGGAGAGAGGTAGGAAAACATAATGGTGCTTTTTATTTTACTATTGGACAAAGAAAGGGATTAAGAATTGGAGGCTCTAAAAAACCATTATTTGTTTTACAAACTGACGTAGAAAATAATATTGTATATGTTGGTATGGGAAAAGATCATCCAGGATTATATAGAGATGCTTTATTAGTTGATTCTAATGATGAGCATTGGGTTAGAGAAGATTTAAAATTGTCTTACAAAGAATCTATGATTATAATGGCAAGAATTAGATATAGACAACCATTGCAAAAAGCAAGATTATTCAAGTATAAAGAAGGAATATATGTTTTATTTGACAAACCTCAGTCTTCTATTACTAAGGGACAGTTTGTTGCATGGTATATAGAAAACGAATTAATTGGTTCAGGTGTAATTTCATAATATTATGGGCTTTAGACTTTTATTTATTTTTTTTTTATTCCAGGTTTATACATATGCTCAATTAGAAGATGCATGGGTTTACTTAAATGATAAACCTAATTATGAATATTTTATTGAAAACCCTATACTTATATTAAGTCAAAAATCTATAAATATGAAGTCTTTAAAGAACATTCCAATAGACTTTAGAGATGTGCCTATTAATGAATCATATATAGAAACTATTGATAATTTTCAAGGATTGGATGTTTTGTCAAAATCTAAATGGTTTAATTGTCTGCATGTTCGTGGGGATTATGAAGAAATTGACCAGTTGCAAAACTTAGCTTTTGTTGATAGAATAGAATATGCAAATAGATCTAATAACAGAATTAATAAGACTGTAATGAAAGATAAATTTTCTGAGATAAATTATGATCTAAACAATAGAGTTCCATTTGATCAAATCCAAATGATTAACTTGGATTTTCTACATAGTCTTGGCTTTACTGGAAGTGATATTTCAGTAGGTGTATTTGATGCAGGTTTCAGAAATGTTGATACAATGGAAGGTTTTTATAGATTGAGGAGTTTAGGAAATATAAAATATACATATGATTTTGTTAACAAAACTGAAAATTTGTTTGATTATATTGGTAATTCTCATGGGACAAATGTTTTAAGTATTATAGCTGGATATATTGAAAACCAATTTTATGGAACGGCAATTGATGCTGAATTTTATTTATTTAGGACAGAAGATGTTTCTTCAGAAAATCCTGTTGAAGAAAGCTATTGGGTAGAAGCTATTGAAAGAGCTGACAGTTTAGGCATAGATATAGCCAATACCTCCCTAGGGTACAGAACATATGACAACTCTAGTTATAGTTATTCTCAAGAAGAAATGGACGGAACTACCGCATTTATCACTAGGGGTTCTAATATTGCTTATGAAAAGGGTATAATACTAGTTAATTCTGCTGGAAATTCTTCAGTAAATGGTGTTATTGCTCCAGCTGACTCTAGGGGTGTTTTTTCAATTGGAGCAGTTGACGGATTGGGAAATTATGCTTCTTTTAGTTCACAAGGAAACAATTTTCAACAAGTAATAAAACCTGATATATCAGCACGTGGATCAGGGACGTATTTAATTAATTCTTTAGATAATCTTGTACAAGGAGGAGGCACTTCTTATAGTTCTCCAATTATTGCTGGATCCGTTGCATGTTTATTGCAGGCATTTCCAACATTAAAAAATAATCAAATAATGAATATTATTAGATATACTGCATCTCAATATCAATACCCTGATTATTATTTAGGCTATGGAATACCTAATTTTGAATTAACTTATCAATTAGCTTTGAATGTTGAGGAGGCCCCCATTATCATATTTCCTAACCCTGTTGATGAAATCTTAAATATAGTATCAACTATTGATGGATACTTGGAGATAAAAATATTTGATATTTCTGGAAAATTATTGTATTCAAGTATAATTAATGGCATGAATAACGTATTGCTCATGCAAAATTTTCAAAAAGGAATTTATATTCTTAAGATAAAGCCAGAATATGGTGATTCAGAAATATTTAGAATTGTAAAAAAATAACAAATTCTAGCTAATTTTTTGATTTTTCATATTGACTTAGAATAACTACTGAAAAAATTCCAATTAATATAAATAATATCCCTATAAATGTTTCTTGATTTAATTCAGGGATATATCTTTCTATTTTTCCACTTTCAACTATATCATTTTTCCATGGCCATATAACCCCAAGGGAGCCAATTATAAATCCAAGAATTATTGAGTAACATAATTGATCATATTTTTTTAAAAAGAAACTTAAAATATTTGATAATACAATTAATCCTGTCATTGATCCAGCGGCAAATACTGAAATTATCTTTAGTTTATTTATTCTATCAATATTATCAATAAAAGAATAATCACCATTTATCATTTCAAAAATAGAATCATATAATGCATTCACGGAATCTACCAGTAAAAGAACGTAATTCCCCATTAGTATAAGAATAAATGAACCAGAGAGACCGGGTAAAATCATTCCAGAAACACTAATAATACCGCATATAAAAACAAAAATTAAATTATCATTTTCAC
The DNA here is from genome assembly GCA_014239895.1 of Flavobacteriaceae bacterium. Taxonomy (GTDB): domain Bacteria; phylum Bacteroidota; class Bacteroidia; order Flavobacteriales; family Flavobacteriaceae. Next base: position 24,257 of record JAAZXZ010000045.1, on the reverse strand, counting down.
TAGCAGGATTCATTATGCTTATTCCTACACCTATTATTATGCCAAAAAAGAGAATAATCATATTTTCTCTACTCCAACTATCTATTTTCTTTTTTAGGTGATAAACAGTGCCAATAACAAGTCCAAAAAACAAACTCCACACATATATCTCATACCTTTCTAATAAGAAGTCAAGTAATTTTGATGTTGAAAAGTAGCTAATTACTATACCCAAAAGTATGAGAATTAAGAATTGCCCATTAATGTGATTGTAAAACCGTGCTAATTTTCCAGAAAATAAAAATTGTAATGCTTTTCTATCTATTTTTTTTAGAGAGAAAACAAGTTCTTCATAAAATCCAATAGCAATTGCTACAAGACCACCAGAAACTCCAGGTATCTTGTTAGCAGTGCCCATCAGAATTCCATTAATTAGTATGGAAAGTGAAGAATATAAATTTCTAGCTTTTTTCAATTATTTAATTTTTGAATCTTTTCTACTGAAAAAATTAATAAAAAGCCAATTGAAACTAAAATTATTGAATAAAAAAGATAATTTTCTCCAATATAAGATGATGGTAAAATGTTTTGTCCTAATTCTGACTTCCAAGGCCAAACTTTGCTTAATGAACCAATAACAAAACCTAAAAGAATAGAATAGGTGAGGGATGAGTTTTTACTAAACATCCATTTTATTATTTTACTAAAACTTAACAGTCCTATTATAGCTCCTGAAGTAAATGTTATGATTTTGTCAAATTCTAAATTATTAACCGCATTAATCATTGTAGAATATAAACCTAATACAACTAGTATAAGAGCACCAGAGATTCCTGGTATAATCATAGCTGATGCAGCGATAATTCCACATATAAGAATATATGTAAGGTCTATATCAATATTAACTATTGTACTTATTTCACTTAAGTAAAATGATATAAATGCAGAAACCATAATAAACATTAAATTGATATAATTCCATGATTTTATTAGTTTATATATTACATATATTGTTGCTAGTACCAGTCCTAAAAAAAATGACCAAATTAAAATTGGATATTTATCAAAGAAATATGCAGTTATCTGAACAAATGTAATTAAGCTAATTCCTATGCCAATTATTAGCGATAATAAGAAATTTCCATTAAGTTTTTGCCAAAAATAAATGAATCCATTACTTTTTAGATCCTTTAAAAGAGATGTGTTGATATTGCCTATTGTATTAATTAATTCTTCATAAATCCCCAATAATAGAGCTATTGTACCACCTGAGATTCCTGGAACTGCATCAGCAGCACCCATTGCCATTCCTTTTAAAGTTAATACTAAATAGTATGAAAAGTTTTTTTTCACAATAAGGTTTATGATAAAATTAGTGTTAAGCTACTAATTTTTTACTGAAATTAGTGAAGCACATTTCAAATATAATTTCCAGTATTTAGGTTTTTCTTGATTTATCCTTATAGCTTTCTCTATATAATTATTTGCCTTTTTATAGTTTTTGTTTTTTAAAAAATACTTAGATAATCTATACCAAGCTTTATCCATTGATGGGTCATAATGAATAGATTTATAGTAATATGCTAATGCATTACTTGAATTCCCTATTTTTTCATAACAATGACCAATTTGCAGCATAGCATACGAAGAAGTTTTATTTACGGATAATATTCTTTTATAGATTATTATTGCTTCATCATATTTATCTAATCTTTGTAAGATTTTACCTTTTTCTATGTATGGGCTAGTAAAATTTTCATCTGATATAATTGCATAATCAAAGGAATTTAGAGCTTCTTCATATCTTTTTAATAAAACATATTGTTTACCTAAATTATACCAGGATATTTCACAGTATGGATTTCTATCAAGATAATTATTTAAAAAACTAATTGAATTAGGTCCTTTATTTAGCATTTCAAAGCAATATATAATATTATATAGAGTTCCGTGGTCTGATGAATTGTAGTTTAAGCTATTAATAAAATTTGATTTAGCTTTTATAAAATTTTCAAGAAATAAATATTCAATACCTATTAAATAATGTATTTCATTATTATTTTCTCCCATAGTTAATATTTTATTTAAATACTCTATGGCTTTATAGTGTAATTTTTTTTTAGATAAGATATTTGCCTTAACTATACATATTTCTTCATTTAAATTTTCATTAATTAATATAGAGTTCAACAATTCATCAGCTTCATTTATCTTATCTTCATGAATATATAATTCAATTTTTAGTAAAATAAGACTGGATGAAGTAGGGTGCTGGTTTAATGATAAATCGATTGCCTTTCTAGCATATTCAATTTTACCATTCTCTAAGTAATAGGTAACTATACTCTCAAATTCAAATGAATCAAAAAAAAGTAATGAATTATCATTAATCATTTTTTCGAATCTGTCGACAGAGAATTTTACATCATTTATATCCATATAGAAAATACCTCTACATATAAAATTAATGCAGAATAAAGTCAGTATATATTTTTTAGAGTTTATTTCTTAACAAACTAATTAACATCTTAAATGAGTTTGTTAAGAATATCAATAATAATTTTACACCCCTTTTGTATCTCTTTATTTGTGATTGTAAGTGGAGGTGTTATTCTAACAGCGCTTTTATTGATTAATAACCAAAACAACAATAAACCATTATCCTTGGCCCTAAGAATTAAATTATTAGCTATAATAGAATTTTCCATAATTAAACATAACATTAGTCCTTTACCTCTAATTTCTTTTATTAATGGATGAACTAGCAGCGATTTGAGTAATTGTTCTTTTTTAATACAATTGCTCATTATTTTAGATGAGGAAATTTTTTTTAGTGTTGCATATGCACATGCAGAAACCACTGGGTTTCCCCCAAAAGTTGTTATATGGCCCATAATAGGATCTTTATGTAGACTGTCCATAACCTTCTTATTAGAAGTAAATGCACCAATAGGTAATCCTCCACCTAATCCTTTCCCATAGACTACTATATCAGGCGTGCAATTGTAATCTTCAAAACCAAACATTTTACCTGTTCTCCCAATACCTGATTGAATCTCATCTAATATTAATAGAGCGCCAACTTCATTACACCTTTTTTTTACTTTTTGTAAATAGTTATTTTTTGGAGTTATAAATCCGGCACCACCCTGTATTGTTTCAAGTATTACTGCTGAGGTTTTTGAAGAAATTATTTTTAGATCTTTTTCTTCATTATATCTTATAAATTTTACTTTTGGAATTAATGGTCCAAAAGGATCTCGTCGACTTTTAATACCCATAAAGGTTAATGCACCCATTGTACTTCCATGATATGCGTTTGTAGAAGCAATTACTTCTTTTCGTCGGGTGTATCTTCTGGCAAGTTTTACAGCTCCTTCAATTGCTTCAGTTCCTGAATTTGTTAAATATGTTGAGTTTAAATTTTTTGGCAATAGTTTGCTTATAAGTTTAACTAACTTAATTGATGGATCTAGGATAAATTCCCCATAAACCATAACATGCATATATTTTTCAATTTGCTTATTAATTGAATTTATCAGGTAGGGATTACTATGACCAAGGCTACAAGCTGAAACTCCAGCAATGAAATCTAAATAGGCTTTGTTTTTCTTATCATAAATATATGAGCCTTTAGCATATGATACTTCAATTGCTAATGGAGTAGGTGTAGTTTGAGCTTGATATTTTAAAAAATCTTTCTTTATTGTTACAATTAATTTATTTGTAGACTCTTGATTTTTGTCAAAATTAATTTAGGGTCATCTTTAAATAAATCTTTAATGCTATTAGGTTTTTCTTCTTCTCTAAAATAGAAGCCCTTTAAAAATTTCAATTCTTCTAAAAAATCCTCTTCAGGATAGGTATTTCCATCAATCTGATTTATTTTTTTAAATTTTTTAATAGAGTTGTTGTCTAACAAAATTTTTATTTTTCCAGATTTTGATCTGTCTATTCCTACTAATTCATTTTCAGAGTTTCTAAGGTAATAAATTGATTCAGCATTCTTTATAATATCAATCTTTTTAAGTTCATTGTTAATAAATTTTCCATACAATTTTTGACCTGAAATTTGATTAAAACCTGTCCCAAGGCTGTCTTTATTTATTATCAAGGCATTGTTATAAACCAATAACGAGTCTAATTGATCATTATCTATATTAAATAATAGATGAATTGAATCTCCAGTTATTTGATTTTCTAAATTCCACAGAATAGGTTTTTTTGTTTTTATGAATGGATTTGTTAATTGGTCATTGATATTTATTAATTGTGCTATACCATTTTTTCTATTAAAATGAATCGAATCTGCCTTACCACTTAGATCAGACTTATAGATTTTAGCATTTTTATAAGCCCTTATAATTCTATTCTCTTCATTACCTGTCATTAGAATGGTATCGCTATGAATATAAATTGAATCTTTTTGTTGATATGAAGCAATTAGAGCCTTTTTTGTTATATACATTGAATCAATCGATTTATATATCTCAGCATAATGACCTGTTGTTGTAGTTTTATTTATAGTATCCGTTATTTTAATATTATTTGTTGCTGCTGCATAATTTATTTTATTGTCAAAATAGATGCTGTCTGCTTTTATCTCTGAGTCATTAAAGTCAATCTGAGCATTTTTAATAAAATAGCCAACATCATTATTCGTATCATAATAACCAATTTCACAATATATTTTAGTATCCTCACTAAAAATATCAGTGGGTCCAAAAAAATATGCTAGTCCACTTTCTGTGAAATAGTCTAATTTTTTTGAATAAATATCATTTTTAGGTGTTTTTAAATTTATATTTTCTTTAAATCTATATTTTTTCAAATCCATAAAGTACCTTCCTTGATCACTTACAATCGTATCAGAGGGATGTTTTATCAACTTGCCATGGTTGTTATAATATGCTTCTTGAATATTCCTGTCAAAAAATAGAGATTCAGTATACAATGTTGATGTAGGTTCTTTAAGAATTACATTTCCTTTTGCATATGCGAGCTTATTATCTCCATTATACTCTAAATAATTACTTTTTAGATCAATAGTATCTCCTTGTTTTAAAATGACATTTCCATAGGCTTCAATAAAATTTTTATCTTCATAGAAAAACGCTTGATTACACCACATTTTAACTCCGTCATGCGTAATAATTACTTGACCTAAATTATCTCTAGTTAAAACAGTTGCATTAGGAAATTTTTTATTGTCTTTATCAAAAAACCCTGCAGTTTCTATTTTTATATTAGTATTTTCTTGTGAAAAGAGTCTATTATTTATGTTTAGAGTCAGGAAAATAAGACTAAGTATGTATAATTTTTTATTCAAAACTTTATTTAAACAATGATTGTTTGTAAACGATCAGGACCAACAGAAATAATAGTAATTGGAATATTTAACTCTTTTTCAAGATATGAAATATACTTTTTAAGATTCATAGGGAGTTTGTCAAAATCATTAATTTTTGTTATGTCATTCTCCCAGCCTTCAAATTCATCATATATTGGTTTTAATGAATTATCATTGATGTCATACGGCATGTATCTTATTTTTTTTCCTTTGTACTCATATGATGTACATACTTTAATTGATTTAAATCCAGATAATACATCAGATTTCATCATCATGAGTTTTGTAACTCCATTAATTTGACATGAATACCTAAGGGCTACTAAATCAAGCCATCCGCATCTTCTAGGTCTTCCAGTTGTAGCTCCAAATTCATTTCCTACTTTACCCATTCTTTCACCATTACTATCAAATAATTCTGTAGGAAAAGGTCCAGAGCCTACTCTTGTTGTATAAGCTTTAAAAATTCCAAATACTTCTTTTATTGAATTCGGTGAAATTCCTAGTCCTGTACACGCACCTGCTGCAGTTGTATTTGATGAGGTGACAAACGGATAAGTTCCAAAATCAACATCTAATAAGGATCCTTGAGCACCTTCAGCTAAGATAGAGCTTCCTTTATTTTGTTCCTGATAAATATATTCTTCAGAGTCAATAAAGTTAAGACTTTTTAAACTTTTTATTGATTCAAAGAATTCTTTTTCAAGCTCTTCAAAATTATATTCTAAACTAACGTTGAAAAAATCAATTAATCTCTTGTGTTTTGATTTTAATTCTGAGTACTTTTCTGTCCAATTTTCAGCTTCGAGGTCACCAACTCTAAATCCATTTCTACCTGTTTTGTCCATGTAAGTTGGCCCTATTCCTTTTAAGGTAGATCCTATTTTATTTTTCCCTTTTGATTTTTCACTTGCAGCATCAATTAATCTATGGGTTGGAAGAATTAAATGTGCTTTTCTAGAAATGAGTAGTGATTTTTTATAATCAATCCCCTCTGCTTCTAAATTTTTTAATTCATTTCGTAATATCACAGGATCAATGACTACTCCATTACCTATAATATTTATTTTGTTTTCATGAAAAATACCTGAAGGAATTGTATGTAGAACATGTTTTTTACCGTTGAAAACTAATGTGTGACCAGCATTTGGACCACCTTGAAACCTGGCAATTATCTTATATCCTGATGTTAGAACATCGACTATTTTTCCCTTTCCTTCATCACCCCATTGAAGTCCTAATAATAAATCTATTGACATTCTATCCTATTTATTATTATTTTTTCCATAAAAGTATAATGAGTGACTATCTATTTTTACATTAAAAACTTCTTCAATAGTCTTTTTAATTGTTTCAATTCTTGGGTCACAAAATTCTATAACTTCTCCAGAATCGATCAAAATAAGATGATCATGCTGTTTATTAAAATAACATTTTTCATAAGAGGCTTGCTGGTCCTGTGAGAATTGATGCTTTCTTACTAATGAACATTTTAATAATAATTCTATAGTGTTATATAGAGTAGCTCTAGAAACTCTGTACTTTTTATTTTTCATTTTTATATACAGAGATTCTATATCAAAATGCAATTTAGTATTATATACTTCATTTAATATAGCATATCTTTCAGGAGTTTTCCTATAGCCTTTTTTATTTAAAAAACTTGTAAATACTTTTTTTACAATTTCGTTATTACTTATTATAGCTTCTTTAGTCATATGACAAATTTAATTAAAATTTAAAGTCTATTAACTTTTTCAATTCCATTTAATTTTTTAAGTTTTTCAATTACTTTATTTACTAAATTATTTGTCTTTACAGAAATGACAATATTTCCTTTGAAAACACCTCCATCAGTTTCAAGATTTAATTTTCGGATATTTATATTCATATTTTCAGAAATTACATGTGTAATATTATTTAGTAAACCTATCTTATCTATTCCTGTTAAATCTATTGAAACAGTAAATTCTTCTTGTGTTGAATCAATCCATTTAGCTTTAAGTATTCTATAATCATAATTTGATTGCATTCTTAATGCATTTGGACAATTCTTTTTATGAATTTTAATTCCATCATTTATTGTAATAAAACCAAAAACATTATCTCCTGGTATCGAGTTGCAACACGTTGATATTGTATAATCTAATTTTTCTTCATTATTTCCAAAAACGAGTAAATCATACTTTTTTGTTATTTCTTCTTTTTCTGTCTCTTTCTCTTTAGGTTTTCGACTTATCTTATTTTTTATGTAGCTTATAAAGACATTGCTTCTGGATGATGCGAATTTCTTAATCATTGTATTATCAATAGTATTTATGCCAACTCTATAAAATAAATCTAAACTAGTACTAAGCTTAAAGAATTTTTGAAGCTCATTAATCATTCTATCATTTAGTGTTAGTCTTAGCTGTTTTAATTTTCTCCTCAATTTTTCTTTTCCTTCTTTAGCTAAATTCTTTTTTTCAGTATTTAGAGTAGATTTTATTTTACTTCTTGCTCTAGCAGTTGTTGCATAATCCATCCAATTTGCACTTGGTTTTATTTTTTCAGACTTTAAAATTTCAACTCTATCTCCACTTTTAAGTTTTCTATTTAAAGGAACAAGTTTGCCATTTACTTTAGCACCCCTAGTCTTAAGGCCAACTTCTGTATGAATTGCAAAAGCAAAATCAAGTGGTGTGGCGTCTACAGGTAAGGATTTTAATTCACCTTGAGGCGTAAATACAAAGATTTCTTTTGCATATAAGTTTAGTTTGAATTGTTCAACAAAATCAACTGCATTAGTGTCGGGATTTTCTAAAGCTTCTTGTAATTTATTTATCCATGCATCTAAACTGTCATCAGATTTTTCATTCTTCTGTTTATACCTATAATGTGCAGCATAACCTTTTTCTGCTATTTCATTCATTCTTTCACTCCTGATTTGAACTTCAATCCATTTGCTTTTTGGCCCAACAACAGTTATATGTAATGCTTCATATCCAGTAGATTTTGGAGCAGATATCCAATCCCTAAGTCTTATAGGATTTGGAGTAAAATGATCTGTTACAATTGAATATATTTTCCATGCTAAAAACTTCTCATTTTTAACATTTGACTTATATATAATTCTAACTGCAAATTTATCATATATCTCTTCAAATGAAACATCTTGTTTAATCATTTTGTTTCTAATAGAATAGATAGACTTAGATCTCCCTTTAATTACATATTTTAGTTTTTCTTTATTTAGAGATTTACTAACAGCTTGGTTAAATTTTTCTATATACTCATCTTGATCTTTCTTATTTTCGATTAATTTTTTTGATATATCATCATATGTTTCGGGATCTGTGTATTTTAAACCTAAATCTTCTAATTCAGTTTTTATATTATAAAGCCCTATCCTATGAGCCAAGGGGGCATAAATGTAGAGTGTCTCAGATGCTTTTTTTATTTGTTTTTCTACAGGCATTGATGATAATGTCTGCATATTATGTAATCTATCAGCTATCTTGATTATTATTACTCTAACATCTTCATTTAGAGTAAGTAACATTTTTCTATAATTTTCTGCTTGTTGTGAAGTGTTAGCTTCTTTATCAAGATTAGATATTTTAGTAAGTCCATCAACAATTTTAGCAATGTTCTTCCCAAAAACTTTTTTTATATTCTGGATACTATAATTACTGTTATCTTCAACTACATCATGAATGAGTGCTGCGGCAATAGATATTGCATCTAATCCAATTTCATAAGCAATTATTTTTGCTACAGCAATGGGATGAAAAATATATGCTTCACCAGAAATTCTTCTTTGATGTTCATGCGCATCTACTGCAAAATTAAAAGCCTTTCTTATCAATTTTTTATCATCACTGCTCAGTGTTTGATAACTAATCTTAAGTAGTTCTTTATATTCTTTAGCTAATGCTTTTTTTTCTAGGTCAATATCTTTGACTGCCATAATCTAAAATTACCATAAACAAATTAATAGACAAAGGCTTTAATAAAAATTTAGGATTTATTATTATGTAAAATTTCTCTGTCTTTTAGCTTCATATATGATTATAGCCCCGGAATTAGACACGTTTAAGGAGTTTGCTTGACCTTCCATTGGTATATATATTAGCTCATTGGATTTCGAATGCCATTCTTTACTTATTCCCTTATCTTCTGATCCTAGAACTATTGCAGATGCTTTTTTATAATTTATTTTTTGATATTGCTTAGAAGCTGTTAATGAAGTTGAGATTATTTGGATTTTAGTTTTATTAAGAAAATCTATAGTATCTTTTATATTAGATAAAATTATTTGATTGCTAAATAAGCATCCAATACTAGATCTAATAATATTAGGATTATACAGATCAGTTTTTTGGTTAACAATAAACACAGCATCTACTTTTGCTGCATCAGACGTTCTTAATAATGCGCCTATGTTCCCGGGTTTTTCTATTCCATCCAGAATCATTATTAGGGGAGTAGTTGACTTAAATTTCAATTTTTCTAATTTGTGATTTTTTTCTTCAGCTAGAGCTATAATTCCTTCAGTACTGCTTCTATAAGAAATCTTATTGTATACATTCTGACTCACTTCTATACATTTGATTTTATCTCCGACATATTTTTTAACCTCATTTTCATCTATAAGATTTGGATTAAACATGATTTTACAGATAGAATAGTTATTCTTAATTGCAATATTTAACTCTCTAGCTCCTTCAATTAAGAATAGTTTTGCTTCTCTTCTAGCTTTTGATTTCTTTAATAGTTTAGTGTATTCTTTTATTTCAGAATTGGTTACACTTCTTATTTTTTTAATCATTATAGAATTTATTATAGTTTAAAATTAAAGAAAGACTTTGATTATAACTTCTAATACCATTTTTTACTTTATTTATTTTTAAGAAACTGTCATAGATTTTTTTAATAATAGGCTCAAGTGGATTATTATAATTATCCCAAAATTCAAAAATTTCTCTATAGTTTTTTAATATTCCTCTGTTTATAGAGGAAAGATGTGAATTATATATCTCCTTATTATCTTTTTGTAATTCACTTAAGCATTGTCTTAAAGCAAAAGTGTTTCCAAAATATTGGTAGTACAGGTTATCACTACTAATTAATGCTATATAGCCAATAAAGTTAGCTTCCATTTCAGATGAAAAACCTATTTCATGAGCAATTTCATGACTCATTACCATAGGAATACTATTATTGGGTATTAATCCATTAATATTGTATTCATGTGTAAAAGGGTTTAAATATCCACTAAAACCCATATAGGTTAGGGGATAGCTTATGATAGATGCTTTTATATTTTCATTATTCTTACGATTAGTGAAATTAGATATACTCTTTAAGGATTTAATCATTAAACTATTTTCATTGTTATTTGACATATTTTTTTTGGACAATTTAATATAGCTATTAATAGCTATTCTTGAATTTTCTTTAAAATTATAAGGAAGAACAACTTTCAAGGTGTCACTTACTGTAAGTTTATTATGTAGTTTATTAATTTTTTGAATTAATTCTGTTGTAAACTTATTTAAGTCTTCATATGAGTAATTAACATCTTCAATTTGTTTATTTATTGGTATTCTGTAGTAGTTAAGACCCCAGCTTATATTAAAAAAAAAATATATAACAGATATACCAGCAAATATTTCAACAAATAGTTTTTTAGGACTTTTTATATTTAAGACAATCCAATAAATTGAGAAAATACTAACAAAAAGATAGAATATATCTCCAATTGCAAATGGGATTTTAATAGAAATGCTTCTTAAAAAACCTGATATATATGTATATATATAATTAGAATATATTATTTCAATAAAATCAGGGTAATAGGAAAGAAATTGTACAACTAAATATTGAGGAATTAGGCTTAAGGCTAATATTTTCTTTAATTTAAGCATAAATAAAGTTAATAAATAGATATTAAGTTAATCTATTTATTAATTAAATTTGTATCTCAAAAACACATATATGAATAATGAAATTCGAGTTATTGAACCTAGTAGTTTGTGGAATAATTTTACAGATTTAAATTCTGTTCCTAGACCGTCTAAAAGAGAAGAAAAGGTTGTAGACTTTTTAATTCAATTTGCTAAAAAATTAAATCTAAATTGTTTTAAGGATAGTATAGGAAATTTAATAATTAATAAACCTTCTACTGATGACATGAAGAATTGTAAGACAATTGTTCTACAATCTCATGTAGATATGGTTCATGAGAAAAATAATGATGTAGAGTTTGACTTTGAAAATTCTGGTATAATTATGCATATTGATGGAGATTGGGTAAAGGCTAAAGGTACTACGCTAGGAGCTGACAATGGACTTGGTGTTGCTTCAATAATGAGTATTTTACAAAGTACGGATATATCTCACCCTGAAATAGAAGCCCTATTTACTATTGATGAGGAAACAGGAATGACTGGAGCATTGAATCTTGACGGAAATGCTCTTAATGGAGAAATTTTATTGAATTTAGATACAGAAGAAGATGACGAGATTTGTATTGGTTGTGCTGGAGGAATAGATATAAATATTAGTAAAACATATATGACTGATGATATTGATCCACATAGCACTTTTGTAAAGATTCTGGTTAATGGTCTTACTGGAGGACATTCTGGTGCAGAAATTCACAAGGGTCTTGGAAATTCTAATAAAATTTTAAACTCATTAATAAAAGATCTTGATTCTAAATTTGATGTTAGAATAAGTGAAATTAAAGGAGGAAATCTTAGGAATGCAATTCCTAGAGAAAGTTATTCTATAGTTCAAATTAAAAAAGATGACTATTCTAAAATAAATCAAGAAATAACTAATTTTTATGATTTGAAAAAAACAAAGTATAAAGATTTAGATCCAAATTTTAACATTAGTTTATCTGATGCTATTGGAGAATATAAGCCACTTAATAAAGATGATCATCAAAAATTAATTGAATGCTTAGAGGCATGTCCAAATGGGGTATTTTTAATGAGTAAAACAATAGATAATTTAGTAGAAACTTCAAATAATCTAGCAAGTATTGTTGTTAGTGGTGGAACAATCATAATTAAGTGTCTTACCAGATCATCTGTAGAGAACTCAAAAAATGAATTATCTAATTTGATTAGTAATATTTTTAAAAATAATGATTTTCAAGTAGAATTGTCTGGAGGATATCCTGGTTGGGAACCTAATATGAATTCAGATATATTATCAGTCGCAGTTAATTGTTATAAGAAATTAAATAATCAACAACCAAAGGTAAATGTTATCCATGCAGGTTTAGAATGTGGAATTATAGGTTCTCATTATCCTAATATGGAGATGATTAGTTTTGGACCTACAATTCTTGGAGCTCACTCTCCTGACGAGAAGGCCTGTATTTCATCAACTAAGAAATTTTGGAATTTTTTAATTGAGATATTAAAAAATATTCCTAAGAAAAATTAGTTTTCAGCAGTAACCATATGTATTATAAAAGACAAGTCTGAATTAGGGAGAATTAAACCCCTAGACTCACTTCCATAGGCTAAATGATATGGAATAAAGCAATAAATTATATCCCCAACATTCATAGTATAAACAGCTTCTTTAAACCCTGGAATCAATTGCATGTCTGGACTTAATTCCATTTCTATAGGATCATAAAAACCTCTAGCTTCTTTATCTACATCATACTTGCCATGTCTTTCATTTATGTCTATATTATTTGACCAAAATAATACTCCGTTTGTTAAATAACCATCAGCATATAATTTTACTACATTACCATCTTTTGGTTTTATCCCCTTTCCTTGTTTTATTACGTATATTTTAACTCCAGATTTTTGCTTTATTGACTTTTTATTGTATTCATCTAATTTTATAAGATCTATTTTTGCTAAAGAATCCATCTTTTTGATTACCTCTTTCATCTTTAATTCCTCTTGTATTTTTGAGTTACTTTCAATTTTATCTTTATTTCCCCAAGTTATTGGAGCATCAAATAATTGTGCTGCTTCGCCTTTTCTTATAATATTTAACTCATTTATAATTACATCAGAAATAGGTCTGTTTCCAGTTCCAGTTTTTACATTAGATATAGAATCTTGAATTTCTATTCCCTTTACTAATTGACCAAAAACTGTGTGTAGGCCATCAAGCCATGGGGCAGGAGCTTCTGTTATAAAAAACTGGCTTCCATTTGTTGCTGGACCACCATTTGCCATGGAAAGAACTCCAGGTTTATCATGTTTTAAATTTGTAATCTCATCAAAGAACTGGTATCCAGGACCACCTTTCCCAGTTGCTTCTGGATCACCACCTTGAATCATAAATTTATCCATAACTCTATGGAAGATTATCCCATTATAATAAGGTTTCCCTTTAAAAACTTCCCGAACATCTGGATGATTCCCTTCAGCTAATGCTACAAAGTTTGCAACAGTAATAGGTGTTTTTTCATAGTATAATTCAGCAACCATAGTCCCATGAGTTGTTTTAAATTCTGCAAATAGTCCATTTTCAAGATCAGTATGCTTGTCTTGACATGAGACAAAAAGGATATTTAACAATAGAAAAATTAATATTGGTAATCTAGTTTTCATTTTTATTAGTTTAGTTCAGTTTTATATTTTTTTAATGCATTTTTAAAATTAACAATTGTTGATGATAAAGAATCTCTACTAATTGCTCCTGAAGCATTCTTATGTCCACCACCATTAAAAGTGTCTCCTGAAAATTTATTCACATCAAAATTTCCTTTAGATCTAAAAGAAATTTTGATTATGTTCTCTTTTTTATCTTCAATAAATATTGCAGCAAACTTTATTTTTTTTATTGACAATCCATAATTTACAATTCCTTCTGTATCACCTTTTCTAAAATTAAAGTTATTTAAATCCTTTTGAGCTAATGTGATAAAAGCTGTATTATATTCAGGAATAATTTCAATTTTATTTAATGCAAAACTCAACAACTTGATCTTTTCAATTCTATTGTTATCATATATTTCATTATGAATTTTGGTTTTATCAGCCCCTTTTTCTAATAGATCTGAAATTACTTTATGTGTTATACTTGATGTAGATGAAAATTTAAAAGAACCTGTATCAGTCATTATACCTGTATATATAGCTTCGGCAATAGATGAATTTATCTTGTCATTATCACCTAATTTTTCAATAAAATGATATATCATTTCACAGGTAGAACTAATTTTTGTATCAGAATATAGATAGTCAGCATAGTTCTTTGGGTTTTCATGATGATCAATAAGTATTTTTATGGCTTTAGACTTATTGATTAAATCTTTCATGTCTCCACATCTCTCCAAACTATTAAAATCAAGAGTAAATATTATATCAGAATTATTTATAAGATTTATTTGATGATCTGAATTATTAAATATGGCAATTTCATTTTTGTTGTCAAGCCATTTTAAGAAATCAGGAAATTTATTTGGACTAATAACATTTGATTTATGTCCACATATATTTAAATAGGTGTTTAGAGCCATTGAAGATCCAATAGCATCGCCATCTGCATTTTTGTGGTGTACAATAACTATCTTTTTTGGCTCTGATAAGATTCCTTTTATTTCTTGAACATCTTTTTGCGTCATAATTTGCGAATATACGACATAATACAATAAAGGTAATTTTTATTTTATTTACTATTTAGCAAAAAGTGTTACTTTTGCACTCAAAAAATAGATGACAACAAATAGAACTTTTACGATGTTAAAACCTGATTCAGTTGAAAAGGGAAATATAGGGGCAATACTTGAAAAAATAAATTCAGCTGGTTTTAGAATTGTAGCAATGAAATTAACCCAGATGAGTAATAAGGATGCAAGAAACTTTTATTCTATTCATAGAGAACGTCCATTTTTTGATGAATTAGTTTCATATATGACTAGGGGGCCAATTGTAGCTGCAGTACTAGAAAAGGAAGATGCTGTGGAACAATTTAGATTACTTATTGGATCTACTGATCCCGCTGCTGCTGCTGCTGGTACAATTAGAAAACTATTTGCAACTTCTATTAGTGAAAATGCTATTCATGGGAGTGACACTAATGAAAATGCATTAATTGAATCTAGATTTCATTTTTCTGAGGAAGATATGTTTTAGTAATTTATCTTAATACAATCTTTTTTATAAGATCCTTTTTTAACTTTTCATTTAAAAGTTTTACAATTTTTTCTTTTCCATAACTTAATTCTTCTCTTAGAACGGAAGATTTTAACTTAATATATAGTGTTCCATTTTTTAGATTTACATCTGTAGTATAATTTGCAACACCATTTTTCATTATTTCATGCCACAGATCTTTTATCTTTACATTTTCTAATCCATTTTCTAGATTATTTTCTTTAATAAAGAATTTAATTAAGCTGTCAATTTTTAAGTTATTCTCCATCTTTATTTATCTCTGTGGGGATATAGCGATTGTATTTATAAATATAACCTTCTTTATCTAAAATAATTAGTTGTTGTGAATCAATTTTCTTTATTTTTTCAAAGTATGTTTTATTCTTGTTTAAATATCTTAAAGTAAATTCTCCATTTTCTTTTGTTATGTTAAGATTAGCTTGATGAAGAGTAATCATAAATCTTCCATTAGACTGAGGAGTTACCTTTTTTCTATAACCCTCTAGGTCTTTTACGTAAAAATAATCAATTGTATTACTAAAGGGATATTTTTTTATAAGTTGACCTTCCTTCTTTACAGATTGAATTTCCCAGTATCCATTTAAAATGTCAATATTATTATCTACTGAACAAGAATATAAAATAATAAGTAATACTATAAATGAATTAATTTTTTTCAAAGCTCAAATATTTTATATGATTTATTTACACTTTTAATTGCATTTTCAGTCCTTTTCTTGTTGGTATCTGATATAAAAATTTGTTTAAATTTATCTTCATTTACTAGGTTTACAATCTGTTTTACCCTATTGTCATCTAATTTATCAAAGATGTCATCTAGTAATAAAATTGGACTATTATTTTGCTTTTCAAGAAAATCAAATTGAGCTAGTTTTAGGGAGATTAGGAAAGATTTTTGCTGCCCTTGACTACCAAATTTCTTTATTGAATAATCATTTTTTAAAAACACCAAATCATCTCTGTGTGTTCCTTTAGAAGTATATTGCAAAATAAGATCCTTTTTAATAGAATTTTTCAATAAGTCTATAAGGTTGCTATCATGAAGATCGCTTTTATAAACGATATCAACTTCTTCATTGTTTTCTGATATTGTTTTATACCTATTTTTGAAAATAGGCACAAAATCATTCATGAAACTATTCCTTGATTTATAAATTCTTTTAGACATATCACTTAGTTGAATGTCATAAACATCAATTGTTTCTGACTCAAATGTGTTGTTTTTAGCAAAGTACTTTAATAGTGAATTCCTTTGAGCTAGAATTTTGTTATATGTTATTATGTCCTTTAGATAATCCTTATTTACTTGTGATATTATGCTGTCAATAAATTTTCTTCTGGTGTCACTTCCTTCAATAATTAAGTTCCTGTCTGTTGGAGAAATAATTACTAATGGAATTAAGCCTATATGATCACTAAATTTTCTATATAGTTTATTGTTCCTTTTTATTATTTTTTTTACTCCTTTTTTTAATGAAATTATGATATTCTCTTCCTTTTTATTAATTGAATACATTCCATTAATCATAAAATATTCTTCTCCATGCCTTATATTCTGAGACGGAATAGGATTAAAATAGCTTTTTCCATAGGATAAATGATAAATAGAATCAAGGATATTAGATTTTCCTACTCCATTTAACCCAACGAAACAGTTGACTTTTGAATCAAAATCAAATGATTTGTTTTCAAAGTTTTTATAATTAATTAATGTTAATGTTTTTAATAACATAGTAGTTTATTAATAACAATAAAATTTTATGGTAGTTATATTTGACCTATCCATTCAAAAATAACAAATAATTTATCCTTTTATTACGAATAAAAATTTTATTTTTACCGCTTGAATATTTAAAATTTATGGCAACTTATAAAAAAAGAGGATTTAAGAAGAAACCTTTTTCTAATAAGATAGAGGAGATAGGTCAAAAGTCTGCTACAGCAAATGTTTTTAACACTCTAGATGAAGGTGCATCTAAAACTGAAAAATGGGTAGCTGATAATCAGAAATATATATTTGGACTTATAGGTTTTATTGCAATAGTAGTTTTAGGTTATTTCGGATATTTTAAATATATAAAGGAGCCTAAAGAAGTTAATTCCATGGATAGCATGTTTGTAGCCCAGAGATTGTTTGAACAAGCTCTTGATGAAAATAATGACTCTATATACAGACTTTCAATAAATGGTAATGGCATGAAAATGGGATTTTTAGAGATTATAGACAAATATTCTGGAACTAATGCCTCCAATCTATCAAATTACTATGCAGGAATATCTTATTTAAAATTAAAGGATTATAAGAATTCTATAAAATATCTTTCACAATTTAATTCTGATGATCAGATATTATCTTCATTAGCAAAAGGATCTATTGGTGATTGTTTTGTACAACTTGATCAGTTAGAAGATGCTCTTGACTATTATGAAAAAGCAATTGATATAAATACAAATGATTATACTACCGCAATGTATTTGCTGAAAGCTGCACATGTTTCAATGGAATTAAATAAGAATAAAAAGTCCTATAATTATTTCTCCAGAATTAAATCAGATTTTCCTAATACCGTTTCTGCTGAAAATATTGATGTATTTATATCTAAAGCGAAAGCTTTATTAAAATAAAATGGCTACATATATAAATAATAATTTTGACTTAGGATCTGATGCTATATCAGAAGTTAATAAGATGAAATTTGGCATAGTAGTCTCTAATTGGAATAATAATATTACAGATAATCTTTTTGATGGGGC
This sequence comes from Flavobacteriaceae bacterium, assembly GCA_014239895.1. GTDB lineage: Bacteria > Bacteroidota > Bacteroidia > Flavobacteriales > Flavobacteriaceae. The sequence continues at coordinate 6,026 of JAAZXZ010000045.1, read as the reverse complement.
TTATAAAACTTTGCTTAAATATGGAGCTAAGAAAAGTAATATTAAAAAAATTGATGTTCCAGGAAGTTTTGAGTTAGTTTATGGTTGCAAAAAAATGCAGAATAAAAATGTAGATGTTATAATAGCTATTGGTTGTATTATAAAAGGAGAAACAGATCATTATAATTATATATGTCAGTCTGTTTCAAATGGAATATCACAGCTTAACATAATTAATAATATCCCTATAGTATTTTGTGTTTTAACTGATCATAATATCGAGCAATCTATTAGTAGATCAGGGGGTAAATATGGAAATAAAGGGATTGAGTCTGCAGTAGCTGCAATTAAAATAGCTTCTATTAAATAGCTTCTCTTTTGAAATACTATTATCTAACAGTTCGATTTTAATAAGATATTTATTAAATTTATTCAAATTCATAATTATAGTATGGGCCTATTTAATTTAAGGAAAAATAAACGATATAATCATTCAGGAAGGTTTACAGAGGAGAAAAGTTATGTTGGAACTCATGCAAAACCTATAAAAATTAAATCACAATTTGATCAATATAGAACTACTGTTGGAGATAATAATAGTTTTAGAAAAAAATTTAGAAATGCAGTTGAAGATTACAAGAAGGGGGCTGATAATTCAGTAAGAAAAAGATTGATTATTATTTTTTTAGTATTAATTGCTTTATTCTTAATGCTTTTCTTGATTTAAAATTTTATTAATTATTGAAAGATATAATTCATTTATTGCCGGATAATGTTGCAAATCAAATTGCTGCGGGAGAGGTTGTTCAAAGACCAGCATCTGTTGTAAAAGAATTGTTAGAAAATTCTATTGATGCAAAATCCACTGAAATTACTCTGATTATCAAAAATTCTGGTAAGATATTAATTCAGGTAATTGATAATGGGATAGGCATGAGCTCAAGTGATGCATCTATATGTTTTGAGAGGCATACTACTTCAAAAATAAAATCTGCAAAAGATCTTTTTAATATTCGATCTAAAGGCTTTAGAGGTGAAGCCTTGGCTAGTATTGCAGCAGTATCACATGTTGAATTAATAACAAGGCAATCTAACAATGATCTTGGAAAAATCATTAAAATTCAAGGAAATAAGATAGTAGAGAATAAATCTACAGTTTCTAAAATTGGGACATCAATTATGGTTAAGAACTTATTTTATAATATTCCTGCAAGAAGAAATTTTTTAAAATCTGATAATGTTGAATTAAAACACATAATTAATGAATTTCATAGGACCTCTATAGCTCACCCAGAAATTAAATTTATTTTTAATAACAATGACTCGGAATTATTTAATCTTCCAAAAAGTAATCTAAGAAAGAGAATAGTAAATATATTTGGAGCAAAATCAAATGAAAAATTGGTTCCTGTAAATGAAGAAACTGATATTCTAAAAATTAATGGATTTGTATTTAAACCTGAATATTCAAAAAAATCCAGAGGTGAACAATTTTTCTTTGTTAATAATAGATTTATTAGGAGTCCATACCTCAATCATTCTGTAAATTCAGCATTTGAAGGACTAATTGATTTAAAATATAATCCATCATATTTTTTATTTATGGAAGTAGATCCAAAATCTATTGATATAAATATTCATCCAACCAAAACAGAGATTAAGTTTGATGATGAGCATTCAATTTATGCAATTTTAAGATCTTCTATTAAACATGGCCTAGGCCAATTTAACATTGCTCCAATTTTAGATTTTAGTCATGATAAAAGTATGGAAGTGCCTTATTCTTATAGAAATAAAAAAGAAATTCGGGGGGTTGGTATTGATGTTAATGAGAATTACAATCCTTTTGATAATAATACTATTAAACTTTCTAAAAATATATATATAGATTTAGAGATGGATAAAAATAGAGTAATTGATAATGATTCCTTAGATTCTATTGAAGAAGATAGCAAGGTAAATACTTTAGATTTTAGTAATGATGGCAATTTTGAATCAAATTCAGTTTACCAATTAAATAATAAATATTTAGTTAATAAAATTAAGTCAGGTATTATAATTGTAAATCAGAATAGAGCTCATCAAAGAATATTGTATGAAAAATTTTTAAAGTTTATAACAATTGATGGATCTAAGCCGCAAAAATTACTACATCCATTAGAAATAAACTTAGCAATTCAAGAGGTTGAAATATTAGTTAGTTATAAAAAACAATTAAAGTTGTCAGGTTTTATTTTTAAAAAGATTTCAAGTAGTGATTTATTATTTGAGGCGATCCCTACATTTTTAGATCCAACAAGGGTAGAATCATATATACAAGATTTATTAGATAATATAAAGGATGATATTTCAGACAAAAATTTTAGTCAGTCTGATCTAACTGCAAAATTAATGTCAAAGAGTCTAGCAATAAAAAATGGAAAAAAATTATTAAAAGATGAACAAGAATTTATAATAAATAGCCTATTTGCGTGTAAAGAGCCAGCTGTCTCTCCTTTTAATAAAAATATATATTATACAATTACATTTGAAGAACTTGAAAAGAAATTCCTTTAATAAACAAGATGAGATTAACTGAAACAGTAAAGCAGCTATTAATTATAAACATTATCATGTTTATAGGAGCCTCATTATCTGGAGATGTAGCTTATTCTTTATTTGGTTTGCATTTCCCTAAAAGTGAGTCTTTCCATTTTTGGCAAGTAATATCGCATATGTTTATGCATGGTGGTTTATCGCATATTTTATTTAATATGCTTGCTTTATGGATGTTTGGAGTTGCAATTGAGGGAGTTTTAGGATCTAAAAGATTTTTGTTTTTTTATATATCATGTGGTCTTGGAGCTGCAATTATTCAAATAATTTTTTTGTATTTCAATTTTTATTCTAATCTAGAAATATTAATTAATGCAGGATATGATCCTTCTCAAATATTTGAAATTTTAAATCAAGGGAAATATAGCACTGCATGGTCTGGAGTATTAGGAGAGGGTAATTTATTAAGTTTTATGTCATCTTTTAATTCACTAATGGTTGGAGCTTCGGGAGCAATAATGGGAGTTTTAGTAGCTTTTGGAATGTTTTTTCCGGAAAGCAAATTGATGTTAATCTTCTTTCCAGTCCCAATAAAAGCGAAATATTTTATTCCTGGAATTATTATTTTAGATTTAATTTCAGCAATTTCTGGTTTTTCTTTTTTTAGCCCTAGTAATACAGCTTATGTAGCACATTTAGGTGGAGCATTGACAGGATTTTTAATAATGTATTATTGGAAGAGAAATCAATTCAACAGTAATCGTTGGTACTAAATGGAAAGTTTATATTCTGATATATCATATAGAATTAGAAATTCAAATACATTTGAAAAAATAATTTTTTTAAATATTGCTGTTTATATTTCCTATTTAATTCTGGATCTCTTCAACTTATCATACATTAATCAATATTTCGCATTAACTAGTGATTATTTGTATAATCCGTGGTCAATAATAACCTATGCTTTTATTCATGAAGGTTTTTATGAGTTAATATTTATGTTAATCTTGTTTTATTATTCATCTTCAAAGCTCATAAATTTATATGGTGAAAAAATTCCACTTAGAATATTTTTTACTGGGATAATTATTGGGGGATTATTTTTTCTACTTTTTTATAATGGGAATGGGCCATTAATAGGATCTTCAGCAGGAACCTACGCATTATTATTTTTTATGCTTTGTTACATGCCTAATCATCTTATAAAAATTTCATTTATAAAGTTTGAGTTTAAATATATAATGTTCCTTCTTTTTTTTATGGACATTATAAGACTGTTTGCTAATAACACCCCTGATGGAGGCGTTATTGCACACCTTGGAGGATATTTAGCAGGCTTTTATCATTATACTTCAGTCTATGGAATAGGAGATTTCAAAAGATTCTATAAACGTCGTAAACCAAGAAATAAGAAAAATGAATCTCCAGCTAATTTTTCTAGGCAAAAAAAAATCGATATAATACTAGATAAGATAAGCAAAAGCGGCTATGATAGCTTAAGTAAAAGTGAAAAGGAATATTTGTTTAAATCAGGCAAAAAATAAGCCTATGAAAAAATTAAATTTTTTTGACAAATTTATATATATTCTTAACTCAATTTCTGCTTTTATCCTACTATTATCATATTTAATACCCAAGATTAAACCATCTATTTTATCAGGTATTTCACTGATAAGTTTATTATTACCAATAATATTTATTATTAATATGTTATTTGTTGTTTATTGGATTGTTAAGCTAAAAAGACAATTCCTTTTATCTTTTATTATATTATTATTAGGGTTTAATTATGTAAAATCATTTATAAATTTTTCAAACAATTCAGAATATGTTGGAGGAGAAAAAATTTCAATAATGAGTTATAATGTTAGAATGTTTAATATATATAATTGGATAAAGAAAACGGGGGTAAAAGACAGTATAGCAGATTTTATAATTAAAACGAATCCTGATATAGTTAGCATTCAAGAATATAATAATGTAGAGAACTTTAATTTAATTGATCATCCTTTTAAATATATGTCTCTAAGTGGTGAGAAGACAAAGTATGGACAAGCAATTTTCTCTAAATTTCCAATAATTAATTCTGGGGAGATTAAGTTTAGAAAATCTACAAATAGTGCAATATTTTCTGATATTAAAATAGGCTATGATACAATAAGGTTGTTTAATATTCATTTACAGTCATTTAAGTTAAGATCAGATATAGATATATCTTCTATTAATGATGATTCAAGCGAGCTAATAAATAGTTTTAGTGATACATTTAAAATTCAGCAGGATCAGGCAGAAATTGTAATGCAGGAGATTAATAGGTCGCCATATAAAGTGGTGGTATCAGGAGATTTCAATAATACAGCTTTTTCATATGTATATAATTTGATTAAATCTGATTTAAAAGATTCATTTTTTGAGAAAGGAAATGGTTTAGGTCAAACATATAATTTTAATTCAATTCCTTTAAGGATAGATTTTATCTTGGTTGATAAGTCATTTAAAGTAAATAATTTTAAGACATTTAAATTTACCTACTCTGATCATTTTCCAATTTTTTCAGAGTTTAGTATTAATTAGTTTTTAAGAAATTAATTGCATTAGGACCTTCATTAAAAATCAAATCTAGTACAGAGAGATTATTTATAAAGCCATGTTTTGATTGAAATACTTGAGTGTATCTATCTATTTTAATTTCATTAGAATTAAAATTTTCAGGGTTTATTCTGTAATCTGATATACTAGAATAATTTTCTTCATAAGAATTTGTAAAGTCATATTCTAAATCAATTTGCAACATTTCAAATAAAATATTTATAGATTTTAAATTAAAGTCAACTAAATATTTTTCTTTTTTGTTATAGAGACATATTAATTTGTCTTCAAAAAATTCAAAAAAAGGCGAGCTTCTATATGAAATTTCAAGTGATTTCCAGTGTTGACTTAGCCAATCTTGATTATATGAAATTTTAACATCTTTAAGAAATTTTCTATTTTTTTGCGAATGAATTACGGGAATAGACAGTAGTAGTTTTCCATTAGCCCCATATATGTATGTCCTATTTCTGAATGTTTGTTTTAGATAATGGTCATTAATTTCAAATACTAATTTTTTTGAATTAACCATCAACAAGAAATGCGAGGTACTTGGCAAATAATTAGGGTGAATTATTAAATCCATTTATTTTTTAGATTTATTCCACCATCCTTCAAAATTATTATAATCAATACTTAGTAGCCAAAAAATTAATACAATTGTAATGAACCCAAAAAATAGATTAATAGTCCCGCCAGTCCCACTAATTGAAGTAAACAATCTATTCCATCTAATTTTACTAAGTCCTTTAGCATTTGAATCCCAGCTAAACCATTTAAAGACAGGTTTACCCACAACGTGATCAAATGGTACAAATCCCCAGGACCTTGAATCTTGAGAATTTCCTCTATTGTCTCCCATGAGCCAATAGTAGTTTTGTTTGAAGGTATATTCTGATGTTTCTTTATTATTGATGTAAATT
>JAAZXZ010000027.1 GCA_014239895.1 Flavobacteriaceae bacterium | reverse complement strand
TCAGATAAAATTGCTGAAATTTTAAGTATTTATGTTAAAAATTCAAAAGTAAAGATAATATATCAAAGCATTGAAAATTTGCACTACGCATGCCCAAACCACACAGGTGACTGGTACTTCACAGGAAATTATCCAACCCCTGGAGGGAATAGAGTCGTTAATAATGCTTTTATCAACTTCTATGAAGGAAATAAAAAAAGAGCCTATTAGGAGTTTTTAAATTTTTCAGCCACAACTCTCCAGTTAACAACATCAAAAAAAGCTGAAACATAATCTACCCTTCTATTCTGATAATTTAAGTAATATGCATGCTCCCAAACATCAATGCCCATTATCGGCTGACCGCCACAACCAATTGAAGGCATAATAGGATTGTCCTGGTTTGCAGAAGAACAAATTTCTAATTTACCATCTTTAGCGCATAGCCAAGCCCAGCCCGATCCAAATCGTGTTGCTGCAGCTTTTGAAAATTGTTCTTTAAAGCTATCAAAAGAATCAAAAGAAGAATTTATTGCAGACTCTAAGTCACCTCCTAAATCCTGTTTGTTATTTGGATTTAATATTTCCCAAAATAAACAATGATTATAATATCCTCCCGCATTATTTCTAACTGCCATGTTATTCATGTCTAAGTTGGTTAGAATTTCTTCAATGGTTTGATCAGAAATATTAGCTTTATCTAAAGCGTTATTCAAATTATTGGTATATCCATTATGATGCTTAGAATAGTGTATTTCCATTGTTCTAGCATCAATATGAGGCTCTAAATCTGCATATCCAAAACCTAACTCAGGTAATAAAAAACTCATAATTTATATTTTTAATTAGTAAAATCAATTTTTTTACAAATTTACAATAAAGCTAAACAAAAATCAACTAGTATTAATTAACTTGTATAGCAAGAAAATGCGCCAAAACAATTCATTTAAAATCTATAATGCTTCTGCTGGAAGTGGCAAAACTTTTAATCTGGTAAAGGAATATTTAATCCTTCTTTTGACATCAGGGAATCATGATTCTTACAAAAATATTCTAGCTATTACTTTTACTAATAAAGCCGTTAATGAGATGAAAAGCAGAATTGTAGACAGGTTGATTGAATTTAGTGATAAAGAAAAAATAAATAAAGACAGCGCCATTATTAAAGAAATTATTAAACATACTAAGCTCTCGGTAAATAGTATTAATATCAAATCAAATCAAATTTTAAAACATCTCCTGAAAAATTATGCGGCTTTTGAAATTTCTACTATTGATAAATTCACCCAAAGAATTGTAAGAAGCTTTAGTTACGAACTAAACATTGATGCTAAATATGAGGTAGAAATAGATGAAGAAGATTTGCTAGAGAAGGCTGTAGACAAACTTATTTCAAAAACCGGTGAAGACGGTGAATTAACAAAAATTTTTATCGATTATGCGTTTGAAAAAGCTGATAATAATAAAAGTTGGGACGTATCACTAGATTTTAGAAAAATTGCTAAAATATTAATAAATGAAAATAGCTATGAAATTATAAAAGGGATGCAGCAAAATTCAATCTCAGAATTTATTTCTGCAAAACGACATCTAAAGTTGTTAAAAAAGAATGAAGCTAATAATTGTTCTACCCTTGCAGAAAAAGCTTTAAATCTGATTGAATTAAATGGAATAGAGCACAAAAGTTTCATTCGAGAAAGCCTGCCAAAGCACTTTAATAAAATAATTAATAAAGATTATGAGCGCATATACAATAATCAATTAGAAAGTACTCTTGCTGTTGGAAATTTGTATTCTGCTAAAATAGATCAAGAGCAAAAAGATTTAATTGATTCAATACAGCCTAATTTATTTGAAATATTTAATAAAATAAAGACTAAAGTTTTTAATATAAAGCTATATGATAATCTGTTGAAAAATATTACTCCTCTATCGATTCTTAATGCAATCAATGATGAATTAATTAATCTTAAAGAGGAAAACAATACTATACTGATTTCAGAATTTAATAAAATTATTAATGAAGAAATTAAAAATCAACCTGCACCCTTTATTTATGAGAAGATTGGATGTAAATACAAAAATTATTTTATAGATGAATTTCAAGACACATCAAGTCTTCAATGGGGAAATTTAATACCCCTTTTACAAAATTCATTGTCTAGTGAAAATTCTAGTTTAACTATTGCCGGTGATGCTAAGCAATCTATATACAGATGGAGAGGCAGTCAAGTAGAGCAATTTATAGAGCTTATTAATGAAAATAATCCGTTTTATATTGATAAAGAACTTATCAATCTTCCCGTAAATTATAGAAGTAATAGAAAAATTATTGAGTTTAATAATGACTTCTTTAATCATATTGGATCCTTTGTGTTTAGAAATAATTATTTCAAGAACACATATCTTGAGGCTCCTCAAGAAATATTTCAAAAGGAAGAAGGATATGTCAATATTACATTAATAGATCAAAAGAAAAAAGCAGAAAAAACAGAAATATACTGCGAGAAAATTTTAGAGATTATTAATTCATGTGTTAAAAATGGATATCAATCAAAGGACCTCTGTATAATTGTTAGAAAAAGAAAAGAAGGAGTCTTGATAGCTGACTTTCTAAGTGAGAAGGGAATAGATATAATTTCCTCTGAATCCTTATTAATTGATTCATCTGATGATGTGCGCTTTATACTGGATACTATTAATTATTGTCTTAGTGAAGATGTAGTAAAAAAGATTGAAATACTTAATTACTTGTATAAGAGTAATAAAATACCTGAATTAAGAGATGATTTTATTAGAAAATTTATTGATTTAGACTCAGTAAGTTTTTATAAAAAATTGGAAGAATACGGCTTTTATTTTGAGAAAAACTTTCTAGCCAAGCTTTCAATATATGAGGCTGTTGAGTATATTATTTATAGTTTTAAGATCAATGAACAATCCAATTCCTATTTGCAGTTTTTTCTTGATTTTACCCTAGATTACTCTAGCAAATTCCAGTCAAGTTTCTACGATTTTAGCAATTACTATCAAGAAAAAAAAGATAAATTAAGCATTGTCAGTCCTTCAGAAATTAATGCTGTTGAAATAATGACAATTCATAAATCTAAAGGGCTAGAATTTCCAATAGTTATTTATCCATTTGCTGATCTAGACATATACAAAGAGATTGAGCCTAAGGAGTGGTTCCCTGTTAAAGAAGAAAAAATTTCTAATTTCTCTCATTTATTAATGAACTTTAATAAAGATGTTGAAAACTACGATTCATACGGTCAAATGATTTACACAGATCACGTTTCTAAACAAGAAATAGATAATATAAATCTATTATACGTAACCTTAACAAGGGCTAAAAGCGAACTGTATATTATTGGATCACAATGTATTAATAAAAATGGGCAGGAAAATCTTAATCTCTATTCTGGACTATTAATTAATTACTTAAAAAAAATAAAAAAATGGGATGATATTAAGGAGTCCTACCATTTTGGATCTACAACAAAAGCAGAAGAACCATCTAAATTGGATCATAATGTTGTGAGGCCAGAGCAATTTATTTGTAATCCCAGAGAAACACATGGAATCTCATTAGTTTCAAAATCTGGAATGATCTGGGATACTAAAAAAGAAAAGGCAATTGAAAAAGGGAATTTAATTCATGAACTTATGAGCCACATCAGCTCTCCCACAGATGTGGAAATCACAATGAATTATTTCTTAGACAATGGCACAATTAATATGGTTCAATACAAAGGACTTAATCCTTTAATACTTTCAATAATTAATCACCCTGATATAAAGGAATATTATAATTCAAATTTAGTATCATATAATGAGAGAGAAATTATTCAAAAAAACGATAAAAATTTAAGACCTGATAGAATAGTCTTTAATAAGGATAATAAAGCTATAATTATAGATTATAAGACTGGTAATCCCAATAGTTATCACAAAAAACAACTAGATGAATATGAAAACGCACTCAAGAAAATGGGATATTCAACCCTAAAAAAATTTCTTGTTTATATAGAAACTGATGTTGTTAATGTTACAATATAAATTTCATATATTAGCTTATTAATTAATCAGTTATGTCATTGAAATTCAAACAGCCGATTGTTATTATCATAATCACATTATTTTCTTTGTTAAGTATCCAAGCTCAAAAAGGTTTTGATTTGTCATCGGTAAATTATACCAATATGACTAACAATCAATTACAACAATTATTTCAAGAAGCTTCTTCAAAAGGGTATAATTATAATGATATTTTAAAAGCTGCCGAAGCACAAGGGCTTACTGCAGAAGAAATCGATAGACTTGATAAGCGTTTTAATTCGTTAAATACAAGGGCGTCTAAAAACAGCAATATTCCAGATCAAGAATCAAGATTACGAAATACTAATTACAGTGATACTTCACTTCAAGAGTCACAATTAGGCAACCTTAATAATGAGGGGGTAGAATATCCAAAAATGAAAAGTGATCTTTTTGGTTTTGACGTTTTTAAAGGAAACAGTTTACTTACATTTCAATCTAATTTAAATATCCCAACTCCTGCAGGTTATATTTTAGGTTCTGGAGATAAATTATTTATTGATATTTATGGCCAATCGGAAGCTTATTATCAAATAGAAATTAGTCCAGAAGGAACGATAATTTTAGAAAATTTTGGCCCAATTCATCTTTCTGGTCTTACAGTTGAAAATGCGACTAAACGTATTGAAAATAGGTTATCTAAAGTATATTTAGGTATTAATGGGGATAAAAAAAATACATTTGTCAATGTGTCTGTTGGAAAATCACGGACCATTAAAGTAAATATTGTTGGCGAAGTAGATGTGCCAGGTTCTTATACCTTAAGCGCTTTTAATACCGTTTACAATGCCTTGTATGTTGCGGGAGGCATTACAGAAAATGCCACTTTAAGAGATGTCAAAGTTTATCGAAACAATAAACTTATAAGTAAAGTTGATATTTATAAATATTTAACTGCGGGTGACGCTTCTGGGGATATACCCTTAGAAAACAATGATCTTATTTTGGTAAAACCCTATACTAACCGTGTCACTTTAAAGGGGGCTGTTAAAATAGAAGGACGTTTTGAATTGCTTAAAAATGAAAGTTTACAAGACTTGTTAAATTATGCAAGTGGCTTTAATGAACAGGCCTATACTAAAACTATAAAAGTAAAACGTGTGTCAGATGGGGAACACATTGTGGCAGATATCAATAAAGATCAATTTGAAATATTCACTCCAAAATCTGGGGATGTTTTTCAAGTAGATAAAGTATTAGATCGCTACAAGAACCGCGTAATTGTAAATGGAGCTGTTTACAGACCAGGTGTTTATGCAATAACAAAAGGTTTAGGAGTAAAAGGGTTACTGGCCAAGACAGAAGGATTAAAACAAGATGCCTTAACAACAACAGCAAATATTATTAGAACAAATGAAGATTTGTCAACCAGTTCTATAACCTTTAATTTAAGGGATGTTTTATCAGGAAAAGATCAAGATATTTTGCTTCAAAAAGAAGATGTACTTACTATTACATCAAAAAATGAAATTAAAGAAGATGATTATGTAGAAATTGCTGGAGCCGTCAATCAACCTGGGGTTTACACTTATTCTAAAGGGATGAAATTAAAAGATTTAATCCTAAAGGCTAGAGGTTTTGATAAAACTGCGACAGAAACTAAAGTTGAAATTTCTAGAAAATTAAAAGATAGTAATGCTGATAACTCTAAATTATCACAAGTAATTGTAGTTGATATATCTAAAGAGTTTGATGATTTAGAAAATGAAAATAATATCATATTAAGCCCTTTTGATCATATTACAGTGAGGACTAATCCAAATTTTAATGAAAAGCAATTTGTTTATGTTGACGGACAGGTTAATTATCCGGGGCTATATGCAATCGAATCAAAAAGCGAAAGAGTATCTGATTTATTAAAACGTTCAGGTGGAATTAATGAGTTCGCTTATCCTAATGGAGCAACTTTGATAAGGAAAACAGAATACTATAAAAAAGAAACAGAATTCGATAAGCAGCAAACAACTTTATTAGCGCTTAAAGAGAACTTAACAACTAAAACAGATTCATTGTCTGAATTTGATTCAGGTTTATTAAAAAGAATAAATAGTGATTTAGATGAGTTAAGTTTACTAACTCAAGAAGAAAAAAATGTCTTAAACAAAGCAACTAATTTTGCTATCTCTGTAAAGAAAGATTCTTTACAACCCTATTTATTACCAAAAGAAGAGTTATTCAATACAACTGAATTAATTGCCATAGATTTATCAGAGATTATAAAAAATACTGGTTCTACTTCAGATTTACTCGTTCAGTCTGGTGATACTCTATTTGTTCCTAAAAAACTAGAAACTGTGCGTTTGAGAGGGGAATTGTTAAATCCAACAACAGTGAGACACCAAAACAACAAAACAACAAAATATTATATAAATAATGCTGGTGGTTTTAAATCTCGCGCAGATAGAAGTAAAACGTATGTAATTTACCCGAATGGACTAGCACGTGCAACAAAAAAGTTTTTATTTTTTAATATTTACCCTAAAGTAGTAGCCGGCTCTGAGATTATAGTGCCCCAAAAATTAGAAAAAAAATCTTCATTTGAGGCTGCAACTCTTACAACTATTGTTACAGGCCTAGCCACGTTGGTTTTAGCCCTTACTCAAATCAATTAGTAAAATCCAGTTTTTAGGAATAGATAAAATAAATAATTAAAAATGCAATCAGAAAGTAATATGCCAAACGAAGAAAAAATTTCTTTAAAAAACGTGTTTCAAGGCTTTAAGCAGTGGTTGGTGTTTATAATGGGTAAACGCAAAAAAATTCTGTATGGCTCTTTGATAACTTTAGCGTTACTCCTTTCTTATAATTATTTAAAATCACCAGTCTATTATGCCAATACATCTTTTGTATTAGAAAATGACGCTTCAGCCAGTTTAGGCGGCTTATCATCATTAGCATCTATGTCGGGGATTAATACTTCAAGCCTCATGAGTGCTAGTAATTTATTTCAAATTGATAATATACAAGAGCTTTACAGATCAAACAATATGTTAACGCAAACTCTGTTAGAGGATGTCACTATTAATGGAAAATCTCAAAAATTGATCGATTACTTTGCAAGAGCTCAAAAATTAGAAGAAAAATGGGCCAAGGAAAAGGTCTATCTAAAAGATTTTTATAAAGACAAAAAACAATACACTAGGGCTCAAGATAGCGTTTTAAAAGAGGCTATAAAATTGATTAAAAAAGATTTTTTAATTGTAGGAAAACCAAACAGAAACACTTCGATTTTAAATGTTGGTTTTA
>JAAZXZ010000028.1 GCA_014239895.1 Flavobacteriaceae bacterium | reverse complement strand
TCAGGTCTTGGACTAGCAATTGTTAAACATATTATCGATGCTCATAATGAAAACATATATATAAATTCTAAGCCTGGTGTTGGAAGTGAGTTTTCATTTACTTTGCAGAAGTCTTTTTAAACCTCAAAGGTCTATAATTCAAATATTATATTAAAAATCAAAACAATAATTGGGTAGTAAAAATAAATTAAAAAGGTTTAAAGAAAACGAAGGGTTTAATAATGTATATCAACCCTCAAGAGAAGATTTACTTAATGACAAGTTTAATCTTAAGGGGAATTGGAATAAGTTAGCTTTTAAAAACAGCAATCCTATTGTTGTTGAACTTGGTTGTGGAAAAGGCGAATATTCAGTAGGTTTAGCAAAAATGTTCCCTAAAAAAAATTTTGTTGGAATAGACATAAAAGGTGCTAGATTTTGGAAGGGAGCTAAAATTTCTTTATCTGAGAAAATTAATAATGTACTTTTTGTCAGAGCTCAAATTGAGTTGATAGAAAATATTTTTTCAATGGATGAAATTAGTGAGATATGGATAACTTTCCCAGATCCACAAATTAAATATAAGAGAAGCAAACATAGACTAGTTAATAGAGATTTTTTAAGTAGATATAAAAATATTTTAATTAAAAATGGGATAATAAATTTGAAGACGGATAGTGAATTTTTGCATGGTTATTTAATTGGATTAATTCAAGGTATGGGACATGAGATAATATACTCAAACCATGATATATACAATTGTTCTGGAGCTCCTATAGAAGCAATTGCAATTCAAACATATTATGAGAGCTTATATTTAACTGAGGACAAACCAATAACCTATTTAAAATTCAGATATAATAGCTAAGCAAATGAATTCTATAAATGAATCTTTTTTTGATAAGGTTTATACTATTGTAAGAAAAATTCCACATGGGAGGGTCACAACATATGGATTAATTGCAAAATGTTTGGGGACACCTAAAAGTGCAAGAATGGTTGGTTATGCAATGAATTCATCTCATAAATTTTCAGATATTCCAGCCCATAGGGTTGTTAATCGTAATGGACTTTTAACTGGAAAACATCATTTTTTTGGTTCTTCACTAATGCAGGAATTATTGGAGAATGAAGGAGTAATTGTAATAGATAATAAAATTAAAAATTTCAACGATGTTCTATGGGATCCTTCAACTAGGAATTAAATAAAGAAATCGTATTATATTTGTATTAATAAAAGATAATTTGAAGCTATCAAAAAAAAATATTATTTCATTATTTGAGGATTCTAAATTTAGAAATTTCACAATAAAAAATGTTGTGATTTTCGATAGGGATATTGTTATTGATATAAGCATTAATAATCCAACACTTCAAGCTAGAAAAAAAGTAGAATCTTCAATTAAAGGTTTAATTAGTCAAAAATTTGGAGACAAAACAAATATTCAAATAAACACTAAAATTGAAAAACCAGTAAATAATTTAAATCAAATTAAGGGAAAGCCAATTCCTGGGATAAATAATGTAATTGCAGTAGCTTCAGGTAAAGGTGGAGTAGGTAAATCAACTGTTACATCCAATATTGCAGTTTCTTTAAAAAGTATGGGATTCTCAGTAGGTATTTTAGATGCAGATATATATGGCCCATCAATTCCAATTATGTTTGATGTTGCTAATTCAAGACCACTTTCAGTTAACATTGATGGAAAAAATAAAATGAGTCCAGTTGAGAGTTATGGAATTAAAATTCTATCTATAGGATTTTTTACAAAAAGTGATCAAGCCGTAATTTGGAGAGGCCCAATGGCAACAAAAGCATTAAATCAAATGATATTTGATGCAGCTTGGGGGGACTTAGATTTTTTACTGATTGATTTACCTCCTGGTACAGGAGATATTCATCTAAGCATATTACAAGCTCTTCCTGTAACAGGCTCAATAATCGTTAGTACTCCTCAAAATGTTGCTTTGTCAGATGCGAGGAAAGGGGTTGCTATGTTTAAACAAAAGAGTATTAATGTCCCTGTTTTGGGAATTGTTGAAAACATGTCGTATTTTACTCCTGAAGAATTACCAAAGAACAAGTATTATATTTTTGGAAGGGATGGAGCAAAAAATCTAGCAAGTGATCTGGAAGTTCCATATTTAGGCGAGGTGCCGATAATTCAGAGTATTAGAGAAGCTTCAGACTATGGCCATCCAGCTTCATTACAAAAGGAATCATTAATATCAAATTTGATGGAAGATATTACTAGAAATATGGTTTCAGAACTTGTAAAAAGAAATAAGAATTTGCCACCATCAGAGTCTTTAAAAATAACTACTATGGCAGGCTGTTCCGCAGTAAATAAATAAACATGAGAAAATCTAATTTAAAAGACAGAATTGAAAAAGCTTTGGATGAGATTAGACCTTTTCTAGAAAATGACGGCGGAGATATTTCATTGATAGAAGTTAAGAATAAAACAGTAAAGGTTAGGTTGGAAGGAGCTTGCACTACTTGCTCCGTTAATCAGATGACTTTAAAAACTGGTGTTGAGATGACAATAAAAAAATATGCTCCAGAAATAGAAAATGTCATAAACATTGGTATTAATATTTGATTAATGATTAAAACGGATATAATAATTATTGGTGCAGGTCCAGCAGGGTTATTTGCAGTTTTTGAGGCAGGACTTTTAAAATTAAGATGCCATTTGATAGATACACTTCCAAACCCAGGAGGCCAATGTTCTGAACTTTATCCAAAAAAACCTATATATGACATTCCTGGGCATCCTGAAATTTTAGCTGGTGATTTAGTTGAAAATTTATTAAACCAATGCAGTCAATTTCAGCCTGGATTCACATTGGGAGAAAATGCAGAAAAAATAAGTAAGAATTCAGAAGGATTATTTACAGTTGTTACTGATAAAGGGACTGCTCATCAAGCTCCAGTGGTTGCTATTGCTGGAGGACTAGGAGGTTTTCATCCAAGAAAACCAATTATTAATAATATAGAATCTTATGAAGGGAAAGGTGTTTCCTATTTTATTAAAGATCCAAATCTATATAAAAATAAGAATGTGCTAATTGCTGGAGGTGGAGATTCAGCTTTAGATTGGACAATAGAATTAGCTAATATTGCATCTAATGTTACCCTAATTCATAGGAGAAATGAATTCAGAGGTGTTTTGGATTCAGTAGAGAAAGTACAGGAATTAAAAAATAAAAATAAGATTAACCTCATAGTTCCCGCAGAAGTTGTTTCTCTAATGGGAGATGATAAGTTAAAAAGTGTTGAAATTAAAATTGAAAATTCAGAAAATATAACACTGAATGTAGATTGTTTTATTCCACTTTTTGGATTAACTCCAAAACTAGGATCAATAAATGATTGGGGTTTAGAAATAGAAAAAAAATCAATAAAAGTAGATAATACTTTAAATTATCAGACTAATGTTCCCGGAATATTTGCAATAGGCGACATTAATACTTATCCGGGCAAATTAAAACTAATTTTATGTGGATTTCATGAGGCTGCTATGATGTGTCAGTCAGCGTATAAGATAATTAATCCAGATAAAAAGCTTGTTTTAAAATACACAACAGTTTCGGGAGTGAGTGGTTTTGACGGATCAATAAAAAAAGCTGAACCTATTGTTAGAAAATCAATAGATTAAATTTTAAATATAAAATTGATAAAATCGTATGAGTATGTTTCTACATTTATATCCGTCTCCATATTTTCTCTTTTTTGACTCCAAGATTTTTTTTGATTAGTTATTTTATCTTGAAGGGAATCTTCTAATTCAATTCTTTTTTTGAGTGTAGTCTTAGTTTTTATTTTCTTATTCATTTATATACTATTTAAATGCATTTAATCCCGTAATATCTAATCCAGTAATTAGTAAATGAATATCATGAGTACCTTCATATGTAATTACACTTTCAAGATTCATCATATGTCTCATAATTGAATAATCCCCAGTAATTCCCATTCCACCTAAAATTTGTCTTGATTCTCTTGCTATTTTAATAGCCATTTCAACATTATTTCTTTTAGCCATAGATATTTGTGCTGAAGTTGCTTTATCTGCATTTTTTAACATACCAAGCCTCCATGCTAAAAGCTGTGCTTTAGTGATTTCAGTTATCATTTCAGCTAATTTTTTCTGTTGTAATTGGAATCCCCCAATTGGTTTGCCAAACTGAATCCTCTCTTTACTATACCTAAGAGCTGTGTCATAACAATCCATGGCAGCTCCAATTGCACCCCATGATATTCCATATCTAGCGGAATCTAAACATCCTAAAGGAGCACTTAGTCCAGATTTATTAGGAAGCAAATTTCCTTTAGGAACTTTAACATTATTAAATATTAATTCCCCTGTTGCACTTGCCCTTAAAGACCATTTGTTATGAGTCTCAGGAGTACTAAACCCTTCCATGTCTCTTTCAACAATTAATCCATGAATTCTTCCTTTTTCATCTTTTGCCCATACTATTGCTATATCCGCAAATGGTGAGTTTGAAATCCAAAGTTTAGCACCATTTAATAAAAAGTGATCTCCCATATCTTTAAAGTTTGTAATCATGCCGCTAGGATTTGACCCATGATCAGGCTCAGTTAAGCCAAAACAACCCATAAATTTTCCTGATGCTAATTTTGGAAGATATTTTTTCTTTTGATCTTCACTGCCATATTTCCATATTGGAAACATAACAAGTGATGATTGAACTGAAGCTGTTGATCTAATTCCTGAGTCTCCTCTTTCTATTTCTTGCATTAACAAACCATATGAGATATGATCAAGCCCTGCACCACCATATTCTTCAGGGATATAGGGTCCAAATGCACCTATATCAGCTAGGCCTTT
>JAAZXZ010000029.1 GCA_014239895.1 Flavobacteriaceae bacterium | reverse complement strand
TCTTCAATTGTTTTAGCACCATCGGTAAGCATAGTGTTACAGAAAGGACAACCTGTGGCAACTATCTCAGAATTTGTTTCTTTTATATCTTCAGTTCTCTCAATATTAATCTCTTTATTTCCTTTTTCAGCATCTTTAAACATCTGTGCTCCTCCTGCACCACAGCATAATCCATCTTTCTTACATCTTTTCATTTCAATCAACTCAGCTTCAAGTTTATTTATTAAATCCCTTGGAGCTTCGTATTCATTATTTGCTCGACCTAAGTAACAAGGATCGTGATAAGTAATTTTCTTTCCCTTATAAGAACCGCCTTCAATTTTTAATCTTCCTTCATTGAGCAATGATTTAAGAAACTGAGTGTGGTGATATACTTTGTAATTCCCTCCTAAAGAAGGATATTCATTTTTAAGTGTATTAAAACAATGTGGACATGTAGTTACGATTGTTTTAATATCATAGGAATTAAGAACTTCTATATTAGAGACAGCTTGCATTTGAAACAAAAACTCATTACCCGCTCTTTTTGCTGGATCTCCTGAACAAGATTCTTCTTGGCCTAAAACTGCAAAATCAACATTAATAGAGTTTAAGATTTTAACAAAAGCTTTTGTAATCTTTTTAGCTCTATCATCAAAACTACCAGCACAGCCAATCCAAAATAAAATTTCTGGAGATTTACCCGCAGCTACATAATCTGCCATTGTACGTACTTTCAGTGTATTACTCATATTAAATATTATTCATCAAAAACTTCAATTTTAATCTCTTTTTTCACTAAATCAGTGAATTTTCCATTGTATCGCGTTGCTTTTACTAGATGATTATCAATCCAATGATAATTGCCTCCTCTTGGTTTACCCATCAAAAGAGTATGATATTTAAACCCATGTTTCTCTAGCCATGTTTCTGTCACTTCTCTATGTTTTTCTAATCTTGAGGTAAAAAAACATATCATATGACCTTCTTCAAACCATTTATTACATGTTATTAAAGCATCTGCGAATGGCAAACAAGTCACCATCCTATCAGGTTCTTCGTTAGGAATATCTTCAGTAATTGTTCCGTCAACATCTATTAAGTAATTTTTTATTCCTTCTGGCAAGACTGGGCTAACTTTTTCTCCATCTTTCACCTTTTTATGTAATATTTTCTCTATCTCTTCTTTTCTCATATTATAGCAATTCATCTTTCCAATTTAATCTATCCATTTGATTGTATGGCCATGGAGCACCATTGTTTTCAATATTTGACATCATATTATTTAATTCAGCTGGAGCAGAAGCCTCTTCCATTACTAAATATCTTCTCATGTCAAGTATTATTGAAAGAGGGTCTATACTGATCGGGCATTCTTCTACACAAGCATTACATGAAGTACATGCCCATAGTTCTTCTCTAGAAATATAATCATCAATTAATTTCTTACCATCATCAACAAAAGATCCTTTATTCTTGTCTATATTACTACTTACTTCTTCTAACCTATCTCTAGTGTCCATCATTATTTTTCTAGGAGATAGTTTTTTTCCAGTTATATTGGCAGGACAAACACTTGTACATCTACCACATTCAGT